>NZ_JBMCZA010000212.1:9258-72420 GCF_048654705.1 Nocardioides sp. CPCC 206348 | reverse complement strand
GGCAAGGCGCCGAACCTGCCCGAGAGGAACCACCTGCTGAAGCAGGCGGCCCGGCTGTCACGAGCCTGAGTCGGTCTCCGCGGCGTCCGTCTCCAGCCAGCCGCGGAACGCTTCCAGGTTGGCTGTCGACTCGCCCCGGTCGAGACGCCACTGCCACTCCTTGCGGATGGAGGACTCGAAGCCGAGCTCGAGGATCGTGTTGAACGACTCGTCGGCGTAGGTCAGCACCGAGCCGAGCAGCTTGTCGAGGTCGGCCGGCGTGGCGGACGACAGCGGCAGCCGCGCGTCCAGGTAGATGTCGCCGTGGTGATCGAGGGCGAACCCGACGCCGTACATCTTCAGGTTGCGCTCGAGGAGCCAGCGGTAGACGCGTTCGAACTCCTCGTCGGGACGTCGGCACACGAACGCGTGCACCCCGAGTGCGTGCGAACCGACGTCGAGACGGACCGGCGTCTGGAGCTTCTTCTCACCGGGCAAAGAGAAGGTGAAGGTGCCCGGGGTCGACTCCTCGAACTCGATGTCGTTGTCCGCAAGATACGTGCGTACGACGTCCGCGGGTTCACTCACACGGACGAGCCTACTTCCTGCCGCATGAGCGAATGGGCCCGCTCGTAGACGGCCAGCGTCTGGGCGGCCGTCGCGTCCCACGAGAACCTCTCGGACTGCACCAGGGCGCCCGCGGCGAGCCGCTCACGGAGGTCGGCGTCGGCAACGACCCGCTCGAGGGCGAGCGCCCAGTCGTGCGACTCGTGGCTGTCGACCAGCAGGCCGCTGTGGCCGTCGCGGACGACGGTCGTGAGCCCACCGACGGCGGCGGCGACGACCGGCGCCCCGGCAGCCTGCGCCTCGGCGGCGACCAGTCCGAAGGACTCGTTGTAGGACGGGACCGCGACGAGGGTGGAGGCGGAGTACCAGCCTGCGAGCTCGTGCTGCGGGACCGGCGGCACGAAGCGGACCACGTCGTCGATGCGGAGCTCGGCCGCCAGGTTGGCCAACGCCGTGGGCCGCTCGAGCCCGCTGCCGGACGGGCCACCGACGATGGGCACGACCAGCCGCGAACGGAGGTCGGGGCGCCGGAACAGCAGCTCGGCGACTGCGCGCAGGAGCACGTCGGGGGCCTTGAGCGGCTGGATGCGACCGGCGAAGAGCAGCACGAGTGCGTCATCGGACAGGTCGCGGGCCCGCCGCGCGGCCGACCGCTCCGCGGGCGACAACGGCCGGAAGACGTCGGTGTCGACGCCCGGGTGCACGACCTCGACACGGGCCGGCTCGGCGTCGTACAGGTTGATCAGCTGCTTGGCCTCGAGGTCCGTGTTCGCGATCAGCACGTCAGCCGACTCGACCACCTGCTCCTCGCCGATCTCGCGCTCGAGCGGCTCGGGGGTGTCGCCCTCGGCCAGCGCTTCGTTCTTGACCTTGGCCATGGTGTGCATCGAGTGCACGAGCGGCACGCCCCACCGGTCGCGCGCGAGGGCGCCGACCTGGCCGGAGAGCCAGTAGTGGGAGTGCACGACGTCGAAGTGGCCGGCGGGATGGGCGGCCTCGGCCCGCAGCACGTCGCGGGCGAAGACGCAGAGCTGGCCGGGCAGCTGCTCCTTGGTCAGGCCCTCGAAGGGCCCGGCGTGCACGTGGTGCACGGTGACGCCGGGCGACATCGCGACGACGGGCGCCAGGCTGGAGCTGGTCGCGCGGGTGAAGATGTCGACCTCGATGCCGCGCTGGGCGAGGCGACGGGCGACCTCGACGACGTAGACGTTCATGCCGCCCGCGTCACCGGTCCCGGGCTGGTCCAGGGGCGAGGTGTGCAGGCTGATCATCGCGACGCGTCCGATGTCGGACGGTCCGGACTCCCCCATGCCACCTCCTCGTGCCACTCGTGTCGCCGAATCCCGGGCGATTGGTCAACCCTCCCAGTGTGCCCGGCATTCCCGTCCGGCAAGAATGACGTTCATGATCAAGCCCCTCGCCGTCGTGACCGGAGCCTCCAGCGGCATCGGTGCCGCCACCGCGCGCCACCTCGCGGACGCCGGCTTCGAGGTCATCTGCGCAGCGCGCCGGGCCGACCGGATCGAGGCACTCGCGGCCGAGATCGGCGGCCGCGCCGTCGTCTGTGACGTCACGGACGCCGAGTCCGTCGCGGCACTGGCCGCCGCGGCGGGCCCGCGGGTCGACGTACTCGTGAACAACGCGGGCGGCGCCTTCGGGTCGTCTCCCGTTGCCGAGGGCGACGCCGACCAGTGGCGCCGGATGTACGACGTCAACGTGGTCGGACTGATGCAGGTCACCCGGGCGTTGCTGCCCGCGCTGATCGCGAGTGGAGACGCCGGCGGCGCCGGCACGATCATCAACGTCGGCTCGATCGCCGGACGGGTGGCCTACGAGGGCGGCGCCGGCTACACCGCGGCGAAGCACGGCACGAAGGTCGTCACCGAGACGCTGCGCCTCGAGCTGGTCGCCCAGCCGGTCCGGGTGTGCGAGGTCGCACCGGGAATGGTGCGGACCGACGAGTTCGCGCTGGTGCGCTTCGACGGGGACCGGGCGAAGGCCGACGCGGTCTACGCCGGGGTGGCCGAGCCGCTGGTAGCCGACGACATCGCCGATGCGATCACCTGGGTCGCCACCCGCCCACCGCACGTCAACATCGACGAGATGGTCATCAAGCCGCGAGCTCAGGCTGCTCCGCACAAGGTGCATCGCGTCTGAACCGTGCCAGCACGCCCCGCACCAGGTTGCGGGCGCGCAGCAGCAACGCGACCGGCACGCCCGTCCAGGCGGTTCGGGACCTGACCACGAGTGCGGCGTGCGCCGGGAGGACCAGGATCATCGCTGCCTGACCGAGGTCGGCGGGCGACCGGCTCGCCATCAGGTGGTTGCGGAGCGCGACCGCGCTCCCCGCGCCCCCGCCGTACGTCGCCCGGACGCCGAGGCCGTGGTGGCGGCGGGCCCGCTCGAGGTGGGCGTCGGGGACCCGGTCGAGCCGGGCATGGATCTCGCTCGGTACGGCGGCGGGCAGTCCGACGACCTCCCGGGCCACCGCGAGGGACACCGCCGCGTGCGGCGCCAGGTCGCCGTCGAACACGGCCGGGTCGCGGGAGAGCCGGCGCAGGTCGACCAGGGTGCGCGCCCAGATCCAGCCCTCGCGGTGCCCGGCGAGGTGGTGGAAGGCGTCGCGGGTGCTCAGCGTCGCGAGCTCGGTGCCGCCGAGCGCCACGAGCTCGCGGCGTGGCCACAGCTCGGCGAACTCGGGGTGGGCGCCGCGCATCGCGTCGAAGCGCCAGTGCAGGTCGACGTCCCCGCCCGCCCCGAGGTAGGTCAGCGCGCTGCCCCACCGGTTCACGTGTCCCCACGCCCACATCCCGGGTTCGATCCGTCCGCACTCGTGCAGGGCCCAGCCGGCGGCCGTCAGCGCGCGGTGGGCCTCGGCGACCGTCCCGGGTGCGATGAGCAGGTCGATGTCACCGGGTCCGCGGGCGTCGTACTGCCCTGTCGTCTGGACAGCGAGGGCCTGGCCCTTGAAGGCCAGGACGCCGATCCCGCGCTGGTTGAGGAGGTGGACGGCACGCACCGTCTCGAACGTCTGGAGCATCAGGCGCTGCTGGTTGCGCTGGCGCCAGGCGTCCATGACCGAGGTGATCTCGCGCGGCAGCCCGAGGGCGTCCGCGTGCGCGCGCAGCACGTCGGAGACCCGGTGCCGGCCGATCACCGCGAGCAGCTCCCGCGGCGGCAGGTCGCCGAGCGGGACCGGCGCGGCGGGCACTCCTTCCTCCGCTCCCAGGGCGCTCTTCAGGAGCGTCCGGAGGACGTCCAGAGCGGCGGGAGTGGCAGTCACGCCGCCGAGCGTGGCACCGAGCGACGGCGCGGACCATCGGAATCGATGTTCCGGTCAGGTTAAAAATCTCCCAAACCGGCCACCAAGGCGTGTCCTCAGGGGCCACAGTTCCGTTCAACGCCTGACGGGGATTCTCCCTCCCTCCGTCACGACCGAAGGAGCTGCACATGAAGCTTGCTTACGAAACGCCGGTGCTCGAGGCACTCAGCCTCACCGCCACCCACGACATCGAGGGCGACATTGACCTCGATGTCGACGTCGACCCCGTCGCCGAGGTCGACGTGGACATCGACCTCGGGCTCGGGCTCGGCAGCTGAAACCCCGCTCCGGACTCCTGCTCGCAGCGGCGTGGACCCTTCTGGGGCTCACCCGCCTGCTCACCGTGGTGCTGCCCTTCCGGGCGATCAGGCACCTGTTGGGCGAGCACCGGTCACCGAACGGAGCGAACCCGGCCTCGGGGCCGGTCCCCCCACCTGCTGATGCGCGCGACGAGAATCGCGCCCGGCAGATCGGCTGGGCCGTGCGGACGGCCGCCCACCGGACCCCCTGGCGATCCGATTGTTATCCCCAGGCCCTCGCTGCGCGGGTCCTCCTGCGCCTGGCCCGCGTGCCCCACGCCGTGACCTTCGGCGTACGCCGTGACGACGCCGGCACCCTGAAGGCGCACGCCTGGGTGAGCGCCGGTCGCGTCGCCGTGGCCGGCGGCACGGGCCACTCCTGGGTCGGCGTCGGCAACTTCACGTGGTCCCCACGCGGCCGCTGACCATGCCCACCTACGCCGCCTACGCCCTGCGACTCGCCAGTGAGGTCGCGCTCCCCGAGCTCGGGGAGGAGCTTCCGGTGGCCGGTCCTGCCGACATCGTGATCGTGCTCGGTGCTGCGGCGAGACCGTCGGCGACCGCCACCCTGCTCCCCCTCGGCCTCTGGGTCGACGGCGACCGGATCGGCGTCGAGGTCCCCGGCGTCGGCCGCTACGTCTGCGAGGGCGGTGCCCGCATCGTCGTGGAGCCGGCCGCCGACGTGGAGCCCGGCGTGCTCAAGCTCTTCCTGCTCGGTACGGCGCTCGGCGCCCTGATGGTGCAGCGCGGCCACCTCGTGCTGCACGGCAACGCCTTCCGCGTCGGCGACGCGTGCGCGGTGGTGGTGGGCCACTCCGGTGCCGGGAAGTCCACGCTGGCGGCCGAGATGCACCGGCGGGGCCACGACATCCTCAGCGACGACGTCGTCCCGATCGACGCGGACGGGCGCGCCCTGCCCGGCTGGCCGCGCCTCAAGCTGTGGCAGGACGCCCTCGACCGGCTGGGGATCGACTCGGGCAGCTACGACCGGATCCGCGGGGCACACGCGAAGTTCCACGTGCCGCTGGACCGGCCGCCGCTCGATCCGCTGCCCGTGCGCTGGATCTACGTGCTCGACCGCCACAACGGCCCGCTGGCGATCACGCCCCTCACCGGGGCGGCGATCTTCACCAGCCTGCACGAGCACAGCTACCGCAAGGAGATCCTGGTCGGCGCCCATCGGCAGGCCCACCTGGCCCGCAGCGCAGCACTCGCCGCGACCGTGCGGCCGGCCCGCCTCGATCGCCCCCGTGGCGAGGACTCCGTCGTGGCATCGGCCGACGAGATCCTCGCCGACATCAGCCAGTCCCTGACGAAGGAGCACCATGCGACGCACTGAGACCACGGAGACGCGCTGGGTCCGCGACCCTGCCCTGCACGCCGTCGAGATGGATGCCGAGTTCGTGATGATGGGCGTCCAGCAGGGCGAGTACTACGCCGTCAAGGGCGTCGCCGCCGCCCTGTGGCGACACCTGGCCGAGCCCCACGACGTCGCCGAGCTCGCCGCGCTCGTCGCCGAGGAGTACGACGTCAGTGCCGACGCCTGCCGCAGTGACGTCGCGGCGTTCATCGACCAGCTCCGCGCCAAGGGCATGGTGCAGGCCGCGGGCTGACCAGGCTGACCTGGCGGATCGGGCGGGTCAGGCGAGGGCGCGGTCCAGCGCCGCCGCGACGTGCAGCGAGGTGCACCCGAAGACGGGCAGCTCGGAGTCGGCCTGGCGCACCAGCAGCTCCAGCTCGGAGCAGCCCAGGATCACGCCACCGGCGCCGGCGTCCCACAGCTCGCTGATCAGGTTGACGACCGAACGACGCGAGTCGTCGATGACCTTCCCGTGGACCAGCTCGTCGTAGATGATCCGGTTGAGCTCGTCGTGGTGGGCCGGCTCGGGCACGAGGACCCCGAGGCCGTGGCTGGCGATCCGGTCGGTGAAGAACGTGCGCGACATCGCGAACTTCGTGCCGAGCAGGGCCACCGTCTCGACACCCTGCTCCTTGCACGCCTCCGCAACGACGTCGCCGAGGTGCAGCAGCGGGATCGAGACCGCTTCTTGGACCTGTTCGGCGACGCGGTGGAAGGTCGTCGTACACAACATCAGGAAGTCGGCGCCGGCACGCTCGACCGAGAGGGCGGCCTCGCGCAGGATGAGCGCGACGCCGTCCCAGTCCTCGGCCTCCTGGAGCGCGGTGACCTCGTCGAAGTCGACCGACGTCATCGCCGTACGAGCCGAATGGAAGCCGCCCAGCCGCTCCTCGACGCCGCGATTGAGTGCCTCGTAGTAGGCCGCGCTGCTTTCCCAGGACATGCCGCCGACGAGCCCGATGGTCTGCATGGGTGAAGTCTAGGGGTGTCAGATCACACGCGGACCGCACGTCGACGATGTGAGCGGAAGGCTTTCGCGCCGTTAGGCTGGCAGGCGGCCACCGCGCGCGAGCGCGTGACCCGGCCACCCAGAACCTTCGACGAGAGCGACGCCGTACTCCCATGCCCCTGACACAGTCCGAGGATGGACGATCCCTCCGCCACGACCTGCGCAACGTAGCCATCGTGGCGCACGTCGACCACGGCAAGACCACGCTCGTTGACGCGATGCTGCGCCAGGCCGGTGCCTTCACGGAGCACCAGGCCGAGTCCGTGGCCGAGCGCGTCATGGACTCCGGTGACCTCGAGCGCGAGAAGGGCATCACGATCCTCGCGAAGAACACCGCCGTCCACTACCGCGGCCCCTCCGCCCAGGAGATGGCCAACGGCGACATGGTCATCAACATCATCGACACCCCGGGTCACGCCGACTTCGGTGGCGAGGTCGAGCGCGGCCTGTCCATGGTCGACGGCATCGTCCTCCTGGTCGACGCGTCCGAGGGCCCGCTCCCGCAGACCCGCTTCGTGCTGCGCAAGGCCCTCAACGCCAACATGCCGGTGATCCTGGTCGTCAACAAGACCGACCGTGGCGACGCGCGCATCGACGAGGTCGTCGACGAGACGTACGAGCTCTTCATGGACCTGCTCGACGACACGCACAGCCACGACGCCCTCGACTTCCCCGTCGTGTTCGCCTCCGGCCGGGCCGGGATCGCGTCGCTGACCAAGCCCGAGAACGGCACCCTCCCCGAGGGCACCGACCTCGAGCCGCTGTTCCGCACCATCCTCGAGAACATCCCCGCCCCCGTGTACGACGAGGGCGCACCCCTGCAGGCGCACGTCACCAACCTCGACGCCTCCCCGTTCCTGGGTCGCCTCGCGCTGCTGCGCATCCAGCAGGGCTACCTGAAGAAGGGCCAGACGGTCGCCTGGATCAAGCGCGACGGCGTGGTCAAGAACGTCAAGATCACCGAGCTCCTCATCACCGAGGGCCTCGAGCGCAAGCCCGGCGAGCAGGCCGGCCCCGGTGACATCGTCGCCGTCGCCGGTATCCCGGACATCACCATCGGCGAGACCCTCGCCGATGCGGAGAACCCGATCGCCCTGCCGCTGATCCACGTCGACGAGCCTGCGATCTCGATGACCATCGGCACCAACACCAGCCCGCTCGTCGGCAAGGTGAAGGGCCACAAGGTCACCGCCCGCCTGGTCAAGGACCGCCTCGACCAGGAGCTCATCGGCAACGTGTCGCTCCGCGTGCTCCCGACCGAGCGTCCCGACGCGTGGGAGGTGCAGGGCCGCGGCGAGCTGGCGCTGGCCATCCTCGTCGAGCAGATGCGTCGTGAGGGCTACGAGCTCACCGTCGGCAAGCCGCAGGTCGTCACCCGCGAGGTCGACGGCAAGGTCCACGAGCCGTTCGAGCGCCTCACCATCGACGCGCCCGAGGAGTTCCTCGGCACGATCACCGAGCTCCTTGCCGCTCGCAAGGGCCGCATGGAGGGCATGACCAACCACGGCACCGGCTGGGTGCGCATGGAGTTCGTCGTCCCGGCCCGAGGTCTGATCGGTTTCCGGACCGACTTCCTCACCGAGACCCGCGGCACCGGTATCGCGCACCACATCTCCGAGGGCTACTTCCCGTGGGCTGGCGAGATCCGCTCGCGCGCCTCCGGCTCGCTGGTGGCCGACCGCTCCGGTGCGACCACGGCGTACGCCATGACCTCGCTGCAGGAGCGCGGCGTGATGTTCCTCGAGCCCGCCACCGAGGTCTACGAAGGCATGATCGTCGGCGAGAACTCCCGCGCCGACGACATGGACGTCAACATCACCAAGGAGAAGCAGCAGACCAACATCCGGTCCGCCACCTCCGACAACTTCGAGAAGCTGATCCCGGCGAAGAAGCTCTCGCTCGAGCAGAGCCTGGAGTTCTGCCGCGAGGACGAGTGCGTGGAGATCACTCCGGAGACGGTGCGGATCCGCAAGATCATCCTCGACGCCAACGAGCGCGCGAAGATCACGAGCCGCGCCAAGAAGGCCTCCAGGTAGGGCTCAGCCTCTCCGGTAGTTCTCGGGGAACCGTGCGTGCGGCTTCCCCACCCGAATCGTCGTCCCAGGCTTCCTGGGGCGACGATTCCTGTTGGTGGGTAGGCGTCCTGCGCGCGCACCGGCGCGGCGGAAACGACCCGCCCGAGGCTTGCTTCGAGCCGATCAAACCTACGCCTGTCCCCCTGCCGTCGTCGGCCAATTGACGAAACTCCGACCATCGGAACCTGTCATTGCTCGCCGTTGCGAGACGGCGTCAGATGAGACTTGGGCAACCGGGGGGTTGCGGCCCAACTGGGTCGCACAGGGGCCGGGGGCCTGACCGCGTGCTGGTCGCTTCGGGGCTCTTGGGGATCCACAGACGTGGTGCCGCCGTTCACGTGCACTTTCCCGCACCTGACAACCAGGGGTACCGATCACATGATTCAACTTCTTCGCTCCCGGAAGAACCGGGGCAAGGCCGGGCTTTCCCCGGCGTCTCGTCGCCGCAGGCTGTCGATCGTGGCCAGCATCGCCGTGGTCGCCGCCACCACGATCGTCAGCTCCGGCGCCAACGCCGTGGCCTTCGGGCCGTACAACATCGACGGCACCGTGCCAGGCACCGATGCTGCCCAGACGCTGATCGACGACTTCGGCAGTACCAAGGAGATCGGCCCGAAGAACGGCAGTCCCACCAAGATCACGGTGATCCACACTGCGGCCACGCCGATGCTCGAGGTCACGAACCCCAACGCACAGGTCGACCTGAGGAAGGCCTGGCTCAACCTCAAGCGCCAGGGCAACGCGGACTTCCTGTACTTCGGCTGGGAGCGCGACTCCAACACGGGCAGTGGCTTCATCGCCTTCGAGTTCATGAAGAACGGCCTGCCTTCCGGTTGTGCCGTGTCGTACGCCCCGGCCACCTGCAACCCGTGGAAGAGCGGCACCGAGGCCGGCAACGTCAAGGTCGGCCGGAGTGCCGGCGACTTCCTGATCCTGTGG
Source organism: Nocardioides sp. CPCC 206348 (assembly GCF_048654705.1). Classification (NCBI taxonomy): domain Bacteria; kingdom Bacillati; phylum Actinomycetota; class Actinomycetes; order Propionibacteriales; family Nocardioidaceae; genus Nocardioides; species Nocardioides sp. CPCC 206348. The sequence goes on along the minus strand of NZ_JBMCZA010000212.1, from coordinate 62,870 downwards.
GACCAGAGCGGCAGCAGTGCCGTGCTCTCCAAGAGGACCTGGACGCAGGCGAACGCGAACGCGCCACTGGTTCTCGGCGCACCGGTCGGCCTGCCCCCTGCGCAGGCAGCCGGTCTCTACAGCGCCGACAAGTTCCGCGGTGAGGCAGCCATCAATCTCACGGCAGCGGGCCTGACCGACGGCCAGTCCTGCACCACCTTCGCCAACGTCATCCCGAGCACGGTGACCGGCAACTCCGACACGGCCGACTACAAGGACACGATCCTCCAGAAGATCGATCCGCTCAGCAGCTGTACACCGACGCTGACCACCGCCCCGGCGGACGGCGCAGGCGTCGCACTGGAGGAAGGCACCCTCTCCATCGGGGATGGCGTCGCCCAGGTCAAGGACATCGCCACCGTCGGCCTGACCGGCGGCAATGCCACTCCGACCGGCTCGGTCTCGTTCTGGCTCTGCAATGCGGACACCCACGGAGCGACGTGCGGGGCCGGCGAGGGCGAGTCGATCGGCTCGACCAACCTGAGCGGCAGCTCCTTCCCTGTCGATGTCACCTCTCCGACGGCGTACATCACGGCTGCCGGCACCTACTGCTGGCGCGCCACCTGGAGCGGCGATGCAGCGAACGGCATCCCCGCGGTGTCCGAGAACGACGAACCGGGCGAGTGCTTCGAGGTCTCCGCCGCCACACCGGAGTTGACCACCGAGGCGGGACCCGACGTCAACGCGGGCGGAACCGTCAGTGACACCGCGACACTGTCGGGTACGGCGACGCAGCCGGTCGGCGACGGGATCAGCACCACGCTGCCCGTGGGCGCCGAGGACGCGGGCGGCACGATCACCTTCGACCTCTACGGACCCAGCGACTCCGGGTGTGGCCAGGGCGAACCGGTCTACACGACGTCGGTCGATGTGGACGGCGACGGTGACTACTCCACCCCGGATCCGCAGTTCGCGCCGGAATCGGTGGGCACCTACCACTGGGTCGCCACCTACAGCGGCGACGACCCCAACACCAACGGTGCCGACCACAACACGGACTGCTCCGTTGACGACGAGATGGTGGAGGTCACCGACGTCCCGTCGACGATCGAGACCGCCCAGACCTGGGTGCCGAACGACTCGGCGACCGTGTCGGCGACAGCCGGTGGGGACCTGGACGGAACGGTGACCTTCGACCTGTACGCCACGTCGGACTGCACGGGTGCGGCTGTCTACACCGAGGACGTCGACGTTGCTGGCGATGCTGACGGCGTGACCGTCGGTACGTCGAACGAGGATGCCTTCGCCGCAGGCGACTACTCGTGGCAGGTGACCTACAACAGTGACAACCCGGCACAGCGGGACATCGACGGCAGTTGTGAGGAGACCTCCTCGCTGACCGTCGACAACGGTGACCCGGTCTCGAGTGACTGAGGCCTGACCCAGCCCGCCCTGCGGGACCCGCAGCATCGTCACCCGACCAGTACCCACGAGACTGGTCGGGTGACGACTGCCCGCAGCAAGGACCGCTGGCTCTTCGCGACCCTCGCCGCCGTCACCACCGTCACCGCGATCGTCAGCAGCCTGGGTGCACCGCTCGTCCCCAGCATCGCCAGTCGGTACGACGTCCCGATCAGCACCGCGCAATGGATCCTGACCGCCACGCTGATCACCGCGGCAGCCGCCACCCCCGCCCTGGGACGCTGGGGCAGCGGACGCCTGCGTCGGCCGGTCATCCTCGGCGCGCTCGGTGTCGTCCTGGTCGGCACCGTGCTGTCCGTCGTACCGCTGGGCATCGGCCCGCTGATCGCCGGTCGCGCCCTGCAGGGCGTGGGCCTGGCCCTGTCGCCGCTGACCATGGCCGTCGCGCGCGACGTCTGGTCAGGCGACCGGCTCGCGTCGCGCCTCTCGTTGCTGTCGGTGGCGACCGTGGCGGGCGCCGGTCTCGGCTATCCGCTCACCGGCTTCCTCGCCGAGTACGCCGGCGTCAGCGGCGCGTACGCCTTCGGCGCAGCCCTCGTCGCGATCAGCCTCGGCCTTGCCCTGCGGCACCTCCCGAAGCACGCCGTAGGGGTGCCCCAGGCCGTCGACCTGCCCAGCGTCGCCCTGGTGGGGGCCGGCATGGTGTGCACCCTGCTCGCCGTGAGCGAGGGCGAACGGTGGGGCTGGTTGTCCGCACCGGTCCTGCTCCTCGCCGCAGGTGGCATCGGCCTGCTCGCCGGCTGGATCGTCCGCACGGTCGGCGTGGCCCGCCGCGGCGGCCAGCCGCTGGTCGACCTTCGCCTGGCCACCCACCCGGGCGTCCTCGGCCCGAACGTGGTCGGCTTCGTGCTCGCGTTCGCGATGTACGGACTCCTCACCGTCGTCGTCCTCCTGGTCCGCAACGACGGCAGCGACGGGTGGGGGCTGGACCGCGGACCCCTGAGCGCCGGACTGGTCCTCGTCCCCTACGCCCTGATGAGCGTCGGTGGCAGCCGGGTCGCGCTCCGCATCGCGCGCCGGTACGGCGCACACGTGCTGCTCCCCCTCGGCTCCACGATCTTCGCCTCGTCGCTCGTCATGCTCACCCTCGAGCACGACACCCTCACCCTGGCCCTGGTCGCGATGGCCATCGGCGGGCTCGGCAGCGGCTTCACCTTCTCGAGCCTGCCGATGCTGATCGTGCCGCACGTCCCCCCGTCGGAGACCGGCAGCGCGATGGCCTTCAACCAGCTGCTCCGCTACCTCGGCTTCGCGGTGGGCTCGGCTGCTAGCGTCGCCCTCCTCGCGGTGTACGGCGGCCACGAGGCCGCCTTCCGCGCCACCACGCTCACCATGGCCGGTGTGTGCCTGGTCGCGGCGGCCGTCGTACCCCTGGGGCGCCGGAGGCAGCAGCGGTAGCGAACCAGCCGTCAGGGCCCTGCCGATCCACCACTCGCCCGTTTCCCGCCGGATTTGCCCCCTGAACGCCCCGAGGAGTGGATCGCCAGGGACCCTGTGGATGACCACCTGCGTTGCCCGCGCTGATGAGCGACGATCTCTGGTATGCGCCCACTGGAGGTCATGCGCGAGTGCGGCGGCGTCGCCGACACCGCCGTCCTTCGCGCACGATGCGGCAAGAAGGCGATCAAGCGCGCGCTGGACTCGGGAGACATCATCCGCCTGCGCCGCGGCGTCTACGGACTGCCAGGGATTGCCGAGGCGCAGCTGAGGTCGATCGAACTGTCCGCAACGATCATCGGGCCGTCCGCTGCCCTGATCTGGGAATGGAAGCTCAAGCGTCCACCCGGGAGGCCGCACGTCGCCCTCCTCAAGGGACGGACCCTCACGCCTCGGCAACGCGCACAGATCGTGCCGCACTGGTGGTCCTCCCAGGGCGATGTCCTCGTCAATGCGCAAGGTGCGCGCATCCAGACGCCGCTGGCCACGGCCGTTCATTGCCTTCGGACGATGCCCTTCGACGAGGCGCTCGCCGTTGCCGACTCAGCGCTCCGTTCCGGACGTGTCACTCGCGACGACCTGCTGGTGGCCATCGCGGCCGCGCCGCGGATCGGGCGTGGCCAGGCGGAGGCAGTCGCGCGGGCGGCAGACGGTCGCGCGGCCAACCCGTTCGAGTCGTGCCTGCGCGCGATCTGTCTCGACATACGCGGCCTCAACGTTGAGCCCCAGGTGCAGATCGGCCCCCACCGGGTCGATCTCGCCGACCGTCGCCGACGGATCGTGATCGAGGCCGAGTCGCGGACATGGCACGCCGGACCTGATGAGCACAACGCTGACATCCGTCGCTACACGACGTTGGTCCGCGAGGGCTGGCTGGTGATCCGCTTCAGCTACGACGACGTGATGCACGACCCGGCCTACGTGGCTGAGGCGCTGCTCGACGTGCTTCGCCTGGCACCCGTTCGGGCAGCCTGACCAGCATCACTCAGCGACCGAAGGCCGGCTTCTCCTTGGCCAGGAACGCCCGCACGCCCTCGTTGAAGTCGGGGCCGGAGTAGACCTCGCGCAGCAGGGCCTCCTCGCCCTCGGGCGACGCCTCGAGAGCCTCGGCGTAGGTGCGGAGCTGCTGCTTGGTGACCTCGAGGGTCACCCGCGACGCCTGGGCAATGCCTTCGACGAGGGCAGCGATCTCCAGGTCGAGGGCGGCAGCGTCGGGAAGTGACGCGAGCAGGGCACCGGCGGAGTGGGCACGATCCGCGGAGACCAGGCGGGAGGCCAGCAGCATCTCCCGGGTGAGCGACTCGCCGAAGACCGCCTGGCAGCGGTAGAGGACGGTGCCGGACAGCGCGTTGCCGAGCGTGCGGGCGATCGGGTAGCCGAACTTCGACGCGGCCGTCGCGACGCGCAGGTCGCAGTGCGTGGCGACGGCGAGCCCGCCACCGACGCACACGCCGTCGATCGCGGCGATGGTGACCTGGGGCAGTGTCCAGAGCCGCTCGAACATCTCGCGGATCCAGTTCTCGTAGTCGACGGCGTCGGCTTCGAGGAAGTCGCTGATCTCGTTGCCGGCAGCGAACGCCTTGCCACCCGCCCCGCGCAGCACCACGACCGCAACGGACCGGTCATCGGCGGTCTTCTCCCACAGCTCCCGCATCTGGGTGTACATCGCCGTCGTGAAGGCATTGCGGCGCTCGGGCCGGTTGAAGGTCACTTCGAGCACGCCGGCGCCGAGGCGGTCCCGTTCGATCAGCAGGTCGTCAGTCACGGCCCGAGGGTACGGCGCGCAGCAGCGCGTCCCGTACCGGCGTCCGGCTGGTGAGGACCCCCAGCACCACGCCGATCGTGTTCGCGACCGCGTCGCGCCAGTCCATCATCCGGTCGGTGGTGAGCGTGCCCTGCCCGATCTCCATCGCGACGCCGTAGAACACCGCGAACCCGGCCGCCCAGAGCAGCGGTCGCCCGGGCCGGAAGAGCTGGACGCCCGCCGCAGCGACGAGGAAGTACGTCGCCAGGTGCATCCACTTGTCGCTGGCAGGAACGTCCGGGCCGGATCGGGGTGCGCCGAGCGAGGCGTATGCGACGGCCACGAGCAGGGCGACCCACAGCCCCAGCCAGAGCCAGGGCAGGCGGAACGCCTTCACCGGCGCCTGCCGACGAGGCCGCGCCCGCGCTCGCTGACCACGAGGGCCGCCAGGACACCGGCGATCGCACCGAAGAGGTGTCCCTGCCAGGAGACGCCGGGCTGGCCGGGCAGCACGCCCCACAACACCCCGCCGTACACGAGCAGCACGGCCACGCCGATGGCGATCTCGAGGGGCTTGCGGTCGACGAAGCCCTGCACGACGAGGTAGGTGAGCCAGCCGAAGATCAGGCCCGAGGCCCCGATGTGGACCGAGTGGTCACCGGCCACCAGCCAGACCGCGAGCCCACCGGCCAGCCAGATCACCGCGGTGGCGACGAGGCCGCGCGCGATGCCGGTGGCGAGGGTCAGGAAGCCCAGCACCAGCGCCGGCACGGTGTTCGCCACCAGGTGTCCCCAGCCGCCGTGCAGCAACGGTGCCGCGAGGATGCCGAGCAGGCCCTCGTCGGACCGCGGCCGGATCCCCCATCCGTCGAGGCGGTGCGAGGCAGCCACGTCGATCCCCTCGATGACCCACAGCACGGCGACGAACCCGGCCGCGCCGACGGCTGCCACCTGCCACGCGGGCCGTTCGCTGCCCTGGATGCTCATGCGCCCAGTCTGCCCGGAGGTCGAGGAGGTTGCTCAGCGACCGTCTCTAGACCCCCCACACCGCGACCCAGTACTGCACACCAAAGGGCAGGTCGTCGTAGAGCACGTCGGCGTCCGCCAGCTCCCGGCCATCGAGCTCCGAGAGCGCGGCGACGTCCGCCCAGAGCTCGTCGGCCAACGCGGGATCCGCCGAGCCGAGGTCCGCCCGCAGCGCGGCGTCGAAGCCCTCGGCTCGTTCGTCGAAGTGCCCCGGTGCCTTCTCGGTACGACGACCCGACCCGTTCCCGACCACGAGGACCCCCGTCTCTCCGGACTCGACGACGGATGAACCGACGGCAGCGACCAGCGCAGCCCCGACCCGTCCTCCCGACCCTCCCGACCCGCCGGACGCGACGACGCGCACCCGCGGCCCGAGTCGCCCCACGGCCGCGAGGCACGATGCACGCAGCTCAGCGACCGGGTCCTCGATCGACGCGTACTCCGGCAACAGCGCCAGCACGCCGGGCACCAGGGCCACCGGCACGACCGGGGCGCTCACTGCAGCCCCCGGATCGCCCGCAGCGGCGGCCTGCGACCGGCGATCGACCACACCATGTCGACGGTCTGCCGGGTCTCGACGACCTGGTGCACGCGGTAGATCCGGGCGCCCGCCAGCGCACAGACGGAGGTGGCAGCCAGCGTCCCCAGGAGCCGCTCCCCCACCTCCCTGCCCAGCGTCTCGCCGACGAAGTCCTTGTTGGACAGGGACACCAGCACCGGCCAGCCGGTGGCCACCATCTCCCCCAGGCGCCGGGTGACCTCGAGCGAGTGGAAGGTGTTCTTGCCGAAGTCGTGGGCCGGGTCGATCACGATCGACTCCCGCGCGACACCAGCGGCCAGCGCGCGCTCGGCATAGGCCACGGTGTCGGTGATCGCGGAGGCGACCACGTCGTCGTACTCGATCCGGTAGGGGCGGGTCCGCGGCGTCACGCCGCCGGTGTGGGTGCAGATGATCGCCGCGCCCCACTGCGCCGCGACGTCGACGAGCTCGGGATCGGCACCACCCCACGCGTCGTTGAGGACGTCCGCACCGGCTTCGCACACGGCGGCGCCCACCTCGGCGCGCCAGGTGTCGACCGAGATCACCAGGCCGGGCCACTCCGACCGCACCCGGGCCACGAAGTCCACGACGCGCGCCTTCTCCTCCGCAGCGGAGATCTCGACACCGGGTGCCGCCTTGATGCCACCGATGTCGACGATCTCGGCGCCCTGCGCGACCACCTCGGCGACCCGCGCGAACGCTGCGTCCTCGGCCCAGGTCGCACCCTTGTCGAAGAACGAGTCCGGCGTCCGGTTGACGATGGCCATCATCAACGCGTCGTCGTCGCCGAAGGTGTGGCGACCGAGGGCAAGCGTCACAGCAGGTCCTTTGCCGGAGGGCGTTCGATGATGGGTACGACGTGCTCGACGGGCTCGAGTCCGCGCAGGTACTGCCGCAGCACCGCTGCATCCGGTGGCTGGGGCCTCGAAACCTCCGGGGCCACCCGCGCCAGTGCCGCAGCGATGATCTGCGTCGCCATTCCGCCGAGGTCGCGCAACGCCTGGTGCCGGTGCGCCCGCACCCCGAGGTCGACCTGGGCGAGCGCTTCCACCCCGCCCTCTCGCACGGTGTCGATCAGCGCGGCCAGCTCCACCGCGTAGCCCGACGGGACCGACAGCCCGGCGAACCACGACCGTCGTACGGCCCACTCACCGGCCAGCGGCTGGACCAGTCCCCCGAGCTCCGGGAACAGCAACGCGATCAGCGGACGCGCGACCAGCTCGGTGACCCGTCCGCCCTCGAGCGGGCCGTCGGCGCCGGGGCGGTCGTAGAACCCCTTGACCAGCTGCACCTCGGGCGAGCCCAGCAGTGGCCCCAGGAGTCCCGGCACGAAGTGGGTGTCCCAGTCGTGGAGGTCGGCGTCCATGAAGACCAGCAGCTCACCGCTGGTGACGAACAGCGACTTCCACATCGCCTCGCCCTTGCCGGGGTGGGTGCCCAGGTCCGGCCGGATCTCCGCGGACCGGTGCACGCGGGCGCCGGCGGACTCGGCGACGGCGAAGGTGTCGTCGACCGAGTCGCTGTCGATGACGACGATCTCGTCCACGAGGGCGACGGTGTCCATCAGGGCCTCGCGGACCCGGGTCACGACGGCGCCCACGGTCGCGGCTTCGTTACGGGCCGGGACGACGAGGCTGACGCGCTGTCCCAGGGCCATCTTCTGACCCAGTAGCCCCTCGAGGCTCCAGTCGTCCCAGTGGGCGGCGCGGATCCCCATGCCCGCCAACCTACCGGCAGCGAAGGTTCACCATCTTTGCTCCCCATCGTCGGAAGACGGTGTTACGGTCGGAGCCATCTCGGGAACTGGGCGCTCCCTCCCCCCTGGAGTTCACATGTCCTTCCGGCGTTGGCGTCGCAAGATGCGATGTCTGTTCAAGCACGGCCCACGCGGCTGCCCTCACATCGAACGGCACACGCGTAGGTCGAAGCACCGACCCCCATTGCGGCCCGCACCGCTTCCACAGCCACAGTCCGCGGACGGCCCCGGCCGCCACGCGATGCACTGACGACCCGTCAGCGCGCCAGAAAGTTCCGGATCGCCTGCGCGAGGGCCCGGGCGTACCGGTTCCTGCCCTGCGCGCTCTCGACCAGCGCGGCGTCACGCGGGTCGCGCATGTTGGCGAGCTCGACCATCACGGTCGGGATGTCCGAGTGGTTCAGGGTGCCCAGGTCGGTGCGGACATCGATGCCGTTCCTCCCCTGGTACGACGACGCCGGGAATCCCGCCGCCTCCAGCGCATCGCGTACGTCGACCGCGAGCTTGCGTGACGGCTTCGCGATGTCGTCGGTCCAGCCGTCGAGGACGCCCGGCCGGATGACGTGGAACCCACGCGCGCCGTCCACTGCGACCCCGTCGGCGTGGATGCTCACGCGCAGGTCGGCCGTGCGACCGGGCTCTCCCGGGTTGCCGATGGATCCGCGCACGTCCACGCACGGACCCCAGAGGTCATCGGAGTTGCTCGCCCGGGTCAGGACGACCCGCGCGCCGAGGCGCCGCAGGATCCGCCGCGCCGCCACGGCCACCTTCCACGTGAACGTGGCCTCGGGGTAGCCCGCGTTGGTCGCCGCACCCGTGGTGTTGCACTCCTTGTCGAACCCGCCGGCGTCGACGGGCCGGGCGATCTCGGAGCCGTGGTGCCGGTTGCCGAGCTGGTGGCCGGGGTCGAGGACGACGACCTTCCCTGCCAGCGGCTTCTCGACGACAGGTGCCGGGCCGGAGGTCGAAGAGGTCGCGCAGCAACCGTCTCGAGACCCCGTGGCCGCCGGCGGCGTCGGGTCGGCGCCACCCGTGCACCCCGCGGCAACGGCTGCGACGAGCACCAGCGCGACGACCCGGGCACCGCTCACGCGTACCCCAGCACGTCCTTCCGCTTCTCCCCCCAGGCGAGCGCGGACGCGATCGCCTCGTCGAGGGAGAGCTCGGCCTTCCAGCCGAGCAGCTCGGCCGCCTTGTCCGCGTTGGCGAACGCACCGGCCGCATCGCCCGGACGGGCCGGGGCCTCCGTCACCGGGATCGGCTTGCCGACGACGCGCTCGACAGCGGCCAGCAGCTCACGCACGGTCACGCCGTCGCCGCCGCCGATGTTGATGTAGGTGAACGTCGAGTCGACCTTCGCGAGGGCGTTGTCGAACTCCTCGATCGCCCGCACGTGGGCGCGCGCCAGGTCCCACACGTGGATGTAGTCACGGATGCCCGTGCCGTCGCGGGTCGGGTGGTCAGTGCCGGTGAGCGTGAAGCTGTCCCGCTGGCCGAGTGCGGTCTGCGCCATCAGCGGCACGACGTGGGTCGCGTCCTTGAGGTGATAGCCGGTCTCGAGGTCCGGGTCGGCGCCGATCGGGTTGAAGTACCGCAGGATGATCGCGCGCAGGTCGCTCGCCCTGGAGAGGTCCTCGAGCACCATCTCCATCATCCGCTTGGTGCGGGCGTACGGGGAGTTCGGGTCGACCGGGTCGGCCTCGGTCACCTCGAAGTCCGGCGTCATCGCGTAGAGCGACGCCGTCGAGGAGAACACGATCCGGCCCTTGCCGAGCGCGGTCAGCTCGTCGAACATCTCCAGCGACTTCGCGACGTTGTCTCGGTAGTACTCGTAGGGCTTCTCCACCGACTCGGGCACGACGATCCGGGCTGCCATGTGGATGGTGGCATCGAGGTCGGGGTGCTCGGCGACCAACCGCCGCAACAGCGCCCGGTCTGCGATGTCGCCTTCGTAGAAGATCCGGTCGCCGACGTACGCGCGCGGTCCGCTGAGCAGCGAGTCGAGGATGACGGGCGTGTGGCCCGCCTGCTCGAGGGCCTTGGACGTGATCGAACCGAGGTAGCCGGCGCCGCCGGTGACGAGGACCTTCATGCCAGAGACCCTAGCGACCGCTTCTCTGCCAGCAGGTCCTGCAGGTACAGGCCGTAGCCGCTCTTCAGCAGGCCGTCCGCCAGCTCCTCGAGATGTTCGTCATCGATGAACCCGAGTCGCCAGGCGATCTCCTCGGGCGAGCTGACCTTGCTGCCCTGCCGGGCCTCGAGCGCCCGGACGAAGTTGCTGGCGTCGTTGAGGTCATCGAAGGTCCCCGTGTCCAGCCAGGCCGAGCCCCGCGGCAGGATCTCGACCTGGAGGCGGCCCTCGTCGAGGTAGAGCCGGTTGAGATCGGTGATCTCGAGCTCTCCCCGGGGCGAGGGCTGGAGCGACCTGGCCCGCTCGACCACGTCGGGACCGTAGAAGTACAGCCCGGGGACGGCGTAACGACTCCTGGGATGCTCCGGCTTCTCCTCCAGCGAGAGCGCCTTCCCGTCGGCGTCGAAGTCCACGACGCCGTACGCCGTCGGGTCGGCCACGCGGTAGCCGAAGATGGCCGCACCGTCGAGGTCGGTGAACTGCCGCAGCCGCGTCCCGAGACCGGAGCCGTAGAAGAGGTTGTCGCCGAGGACCAGACCGGCGCCGCCGCCGTCGAGGTGCTGCTCGCCGATCAGGAACGCCTGGGCGAGACCGTCGGGCGAGGCCTGGACGGCGTAGCTGATCTCGATGCCGAACTGCGAGCCGTCGCCGAGGAGCCACCGGAACTGGTCGGCCTCGCGCGGCGTCGTGATCACCAGGATCTCGCGGATGCCCGCCAGCATCAGCGTGGAGAGGGGGTAGTAGATCATCGGCTTGTCATAGATCGGCATCAACTGCTTGCTGATCGCATGGGTGATCGGGTGCAGACGGCTCCCCGTACCACCGGCCAGAATGATCCCGCGCATGTCCCTAGACTGTCACGCGTGGATCGCATCCTCGTGACCGGCGGGGCCGGATTCATCGGCTCCAACTTCGTCCACCACGTCGTCAGCCAGACCGACGCCGTGGTCACGGTTCTCGACAAGCTGACCTACGCCGCGAGCCGCGAATCCATCGCCGGTCTGCCCGAGGAACGGGTCCGCCTCGTCGTCGGCGACATCACCGACGCCGCACTGGTCGAGCCGCTCGTCGCGGAGCACGACGCCGTCGTCCACTACGCCGCGGAGTCCCACAACGACAACTCGCTCAACGATCCCTCGCCGTTCATCCAGACCAACCTGATCGGCACCTTCACGCTGCTCGAGGCGGTCCGCAAGGCGGACGTCCGCTTCCACCACGTCTCCACCGACGAGGTGTACGGAGACCTGGAGCTGGACGACCCGAAGAAGTTCACCGAGGACACGCCCTACCAGCCGTCGTCGCCGTACTCCGCCTCCAAGGCCGGGTCCGACCACCTGGTGCGTGCCTGGGTCCGCAGCTTCGGTGTGCGGGCGACGATCTCGAACTGCTCGAACAACTACGGGCCGTGGCAGCACATCGAGAAGTTCATCCCGCGCCAGATCACCGAGGTCATCGACGGTCGCCGCCCCAAGCTCTACGGGTCCGGCGAGAACGTCCGCGACTGGATCCACACCGAGGACCACTCCTCGGCGGTGCTGACCATCCTCCAGCGGGGCAGGATCGGCGAGACCTACCTGATCGGCGCCGAGGGCGAGAAGTCCAACCTCGAGGTCGTGCGACTCATCCTCTCGCTGATGGGCCGCGACGCCGACGACTTCGAGCACGTCACCGATCGGGCAGGCCACGACCTGCGCTACGCGATCGACGCGGGCAAGCTCCGAACCGAGCTGGGCTGGGTGCCGCAGTACGCCGACTTCGAGGCCGGCCTCGAACTGACCGTGCGTTGGTACCAGGACCACGAGGACTGGTGGCGACCTCACAAGGACGCGACCGAAGCGTCGTACGCCACAAAGGGCCAATGACCGCCCGGGGTTCCACCCACCTCGACGATCCCACGTCCTAGGCTGGGAACCCCCACCTGAAGTCGGAGACGAAGTGTTCGCGCTCGCCTGTCACACCCAGAACTACGACTGGGGCTCCGCCGACGCCATCCCCGTCTTCCAGCGACGCCTCGGCTCCGGTGACCCCGTCGCCGAGGTCTGGATGGGAACGCACCCCTTGGGCACCGCCCGCGTCATCGACACCGAGGGCGTCGAGCGGCCGCTGACCGAGGTGGCCGGTGACCTCGGATTCATGCTGAAGGTCCTCGCGGCGGACCGGCCGCTCTCGATCCAGGTGCACCCGAACAGCGCGCGCGCCCAGGCCGGCTTCGCTGCCGAGGAGGCCGCAGGCATCCCCCTGGATGGCCCCCGGCGCGTGTTCAAGGACCCGCGCCCCAAGCCGGAGATGGTCTACGCCCTCTCCACCTTCGACACCCTCGTCGGCCTGCGCCGCACGTCCGAGATCGTGCGGGTGCTGCGCGCCCTGGAGCACCCGCTCACCAAGGAGCTGACCGAGAGCCTGCTGGACGACCCCGGCTTCGCCGGCATCATCCGGCTGATCGAGGGCCTGGTGACCAACCCGCCGTCCGCCGAGGTGGTGGGCGAGGTCGTGGCCGAGTGCCAGCGCGCCCTCGACAACGGACTCGACATCAAGCGGGCCTACGCCACCGCGGTCGAGCTCGCGCTCACCTCGCCCGGCGACGTCGGCGTCCTCATCGCGCTGCTGATGAACCGGTTGACACTGCAGCCCGGCGAGGCCGCCTACCTCGCCACCGGCATCATCCACGCGCACCTGAAGGGGCTCTGCCTGGAGGTGATGGTCGCCTCCGACAACGTCCTGCGGGCCGGCCTGACGACCAAGCACATCGACGCCGAGGGCCTGGTCCAGTGCCTCGAGGAAGGCACGTCCCGCGCCGCCCGGGTCGAGCCGCAGGTCGTGAACTACTCGACCGACGTGTTCATCCCCGGCCATGAGTTCGCGCTCTCGGTCACCCAGAGCTCACCCGCCGACCCCGCGGGCGTCGTGCTCCCTGCGGCCGGCGCACGTCTCCTCATCTGCACCGATGGTGCCGTCGCGGTCGTCAACACGCGCGGCGACATCCTCCGCCTCGAGCGCGGCGATGCGGCGTACGCCGAGGCGGCCGACGGCGCGCTCCGGGTGCTGGGCACCGGCGAGGTCGCCCAGGCGTTCGTGCCGAGCGACGGCGAGACCGGCCAGCTGTTCGACCTGCTGTGATCCTGGATTGGCCGAGCGGTTACCTGCGGCGCAGCCCGGCGAGCGCAGGTCGTACGTCGGCGAGGTAGACCAGTGCCGCGACGGTCATGGCGAGGTTCACGATCGAGAGGTTGATCGGCACCACCTGCAGCAGGACCCCGACACCGAGGATCGCGGTCCAGGTCGGCTTGGTGAGCTTGTCGGCCGCGACGTAGGACTCGCCGGAGTACAGCAGCGCGCTGACGAACGCGAAGATCTTGATCACCAGCAGCGCAAAGGCGATACCGATGTTGATCCAGACCTCGACGTCGCTGATGGCGCCTACGAATCCCCCACTCATGATGTCGCGATCCTAGCCGTCCCCCCGAAAACGACCACGACCCCGAAGCTCTCGCTTCGGGGTCGTGGTGAAAGTGGAGCGTCAGCTCACTTGGCAGCAGCCTTCTTGGCCGGAGCCTTCTTGGCGGCAGCCTTCTTCGCGGGAGCCTTCTTGGCGGCCGGCTTGGTCGCCGGAGCCTTCTTCGCGGCGGGCTTCGGGGTCGACTTGCGGAGCTTCACGACGACGCTCTCGCCGCGCTTGGCGAGGTCGGCGTACAGGGCGGTCGCGGTGGCGACGTTCTCGTCGACCTTCACCTTGACGGTGCCCTGGACCTTGGCCGGGAGGGCCTTGGCGTCGGCCTGGAGCTCGGCGAACTTCGCCTCGGCCTGGCTCTTGCGGTCAGCGAAGGTGCTGGTGGCGCGGTCCTGGAGGGTCTTCGCCTCGGGCAGCTCGAAGCCCTTGACGGTGCTCTGGACGTCAGCAACCCGAGCGGTCACCTTGGCCTGGACGTCGGCGACGTAGCCCTTGACCTTCTCGACGGCGAGGTCGGTCGCGCCGACACCGGCGTAGATCGGCTTCTGCGCGGCCTCGGGGACCTCGGGGAGGTCGATGGACTTGATGTCGATCGTGGGGATCTCGATCTTCGGGAGCTCGAACTTCGGCATTGCATTCACCCTTCGTTGGTGACGTTGTTGGGAATTTCCTGGGCAGCGATCGGTGCTTCGGCGGCGTCCGAGGGAGCTTCGGCCGCATTCAGCGCGAGGAAGGATGCATAGACGTCCAGCAGCGACTGCTTCTGGCGCTCGCTGAGGACGGTGTCGCCGAGGATGGCGAGTTCCACCGACCCGGCAAGGCCGTCCTCCGGGTTCAGGATTCCGGCCCGGATGTACAGCTGCTCTGCGGAGATCCGCAGCGCCTTGGCGATCTGCTGGAGCACCTCGGCGGACGGCTTGCGCAGCCCGCGCTCGATCTGGCTCAGGTACGGGTTGGAGACGCCGGCCTGGTCCGCGAGCTGCCTCAGCGAGAGCCGCGACGAGAGCCGCTGCTCCTTGAGGTAGTCGCCGAGGGAGCCGACGGTCTTCCCGACCTTGCCTTTTGCCATGTGCCCATAGTGCTAGCAATAGTTAGCAAACTGCAAGCACGCGGGACGTGAACTCCTTCACACTCGTTTCCCGAGCAACTCACTCAACTCTGTACGATCGCGGTTGTGTCGAGCCCGCCCGTTCCCCAGCACTGCCCCACGCCACGGGAGCTCGACGACCTCGAGCTGCTGACGTCCGGCGCCGCAGGTCCGATCGTCGGCTTCAACGAACCGGGCAGCCCGATCACGCTGGACCTGCCGGAAGCGCTGGCCCTCCACCTCGACGAAGGACACGAGGTCGAGCTCGTCGACCCCGAGGGCCTGCCCCTGGCCCGGATCGCCCAGACCCTGCGCGGCCTCAGCGTGACGCCCCTTGCCCACGCCCAGTTCGGCCCGTTCCGGCGGCTCTACCTGACGCCGGACCTCGCCCGCCTGACGTACGCCGGCCGGACCGTGGTGCCGGTGACCGACCTGGTCACCGACGCCCAGTTCGAGCAGCTGCGGACCCTCGGGCCGGTGCTGCTCGTCGCGCTCGTCGGCCGTGGCAGCACCGCGATCAACCCGGTCACGCTGCTGCGTGCCACCACCGAGGTCGCCGGCCTCATCGACGGCGCCGTGGTCGCCGTACCCCTCACCGTGCACGACACCGACGCCGACGCGGCGCTGCGCAGTTCGGTGCTGGCGGCGTACGCCGGCGCCGACCCCCTCGTCGAGCTCGTCCCGGGCGGCGCACCGCTGCCCGCCCTGGCCGAGATCAATGCCCAGGCCCACCCGGCCCCCGCCGAGCAGGGCCTGGTGCTCTTCTTCACCGGCCTCTCGGGCAGCGGCAAGTCGACGCTGGCCCAGGCGCTGATGGACCGCCTGCTGGAGCAGGGCCACCGATCGCTGACCAGCCTCGACGGCGACGTCGTCCGCCGCAACCTGTCGGCCGGCCTGACCTTCTCGAAGGCGGACCGCGAGACCAACATCCGCCGGATCGGCTGGGTCGCTGCCGAGATCGCCCGCCACGGAGGCGTCGCGGTCTGCAGCCCGATCGCGCCGTTCGACGAGACCCGCCAGCAGGTCCGCGCCATGGTCGAGGACGCCGGCGGTGCCTTCTTCCTCGTCCACGTCGCCACCCCGCTCGAGGAGTGCGAACGACGCGACCGCAAGGGGCTCTACGCCAAGGCCCGGCGCGGGGAGATCCCCGAGTTCACCGGCATCTCCTCCCCCTACGAGGAGCCCACCGACGCCGACGTCCGCGTCGACACGACCGGTCGCAGCATCGAGGAGGCCCTCGAGGACGTCACCCTCGCGCTGCGCGAGGCCGGGTACCTCGACGTCCGTCTCGACACTGCCGACCTGGTCGGATCCGGGTTCGCCACCACTGGCGCCTCCACCCCGTCGACCGAGCCCACCGCTCGTTCGAAGAGGGGACGGACGACCACCTCGACCACCAGCGCGGGTCCTGCCGAGAAGCCCCTCCGCGTCCTGTTCGTCTGTACGGCGAACATCTGCCGGTCGCCGTACATGGAGCTGCGGGCGCGATCGCTCCTGGGCCCCTCGACGCAGGTGGAGTTCATCAGCGCCGGCACGCACGGGTTCCGCGCGCACGAGGTGGATCGGACGATGGCCACCGTACTGACCGACCGCGGCGTCGGCCCGGACCTGCTCGCCGGCTTCGTGAGCCAGCCCTTGACGCGGGAGCTGATCGCCCAGGCGGACCTGGTCCTCACCGCGGAGTCCTCGCACCGGGCATTCGTGCTCGAGGAGGCTCCCGAGGCCTTCCGCAAGGCCTTCACCCTCGGCCAGTTCGCGGAGTCGATCGACCGGGTCGGTGCCTCGTTGACCGGAGCAGCACTGGTGACCGCGGTGGGCCACCGGCGGGCCGGAGCCGTCGACGCCCACGACATCCGCGACCCCTACCGACGCGGACGGGCCGCCGCCGAGGCATCGGCCGACCAGATCGACTCCCTCCTCCAGGCCGTGCTCCCCCGCCTGACCAGTGCCACGACAGGAAACAAATGAGCGAGTGGATCACCCTGACGGCCCTCTCGATCATGGTCGCCGGGTTCCTCGTCGGCATCGTGGTGGGACTGACCGGCATGGGTGGCGGCGCCCTGATGACGCCCGCGCTGATCTTCCTCGGCGTCGGCCACACCTCCGCGATCGTGACCGCCGACCTCACCGCGGCAGCGATCTACAAGACCGGCGGCGCGATCACCCATGCCCGCGAGGGATCGCCGAACTTCCGGCTGGCCGGCTGGTTGATCGCCGGTTCGGTGCCGATGGCGTTCGTGGGGCCGTACCTCGCGAGCGCGCTCACCGATGATCCGGAGCAGCTCGAGAAGACGCTCAAGCTCTGCATCGGCATCGCGCTGCTGTTCGCCGCGTCGACGTACGCGCTCCGGATCTACATCAACCTCCGGCGGGTGGAACGCGGCGGCGTCCAGCCCGACGACGATCCGCGCATCCGTCCGCTCCCGACGCTGCTGGTCGGGATGCTCGGCGGGCTGCTCGTCGGCGTGACCAGCGTCGGCTCGGGATCGGTCATCATGATCGCCCTGCTCATGATGTACCCCGGGCTGTCGGCCCTCCGGCTCGTCGGCACCGACCTCGTGCAGGCGGTCCCGCTGGTCCTCAGCGCCGCCCTGGCCAACATCGCGATCCATGGCCTGGACTGGGCCCTGCTGATCCCGCTGGTGATGGGCTCGGTCCCAGGCACGTTGCTCGGGTCCCGGCTCGCGCCGCGGGTGCCTCAGTCGTTCATCCGGCGCGGCATCGTGATCGTCCTGACCATGTCCGGCGTCGCCCTGCTCTTCAAGGCCGGCCTGCACCCGTTCGGCGAGGGCCACGAGACGCTCGAGGCCATGCTGGTCGGGGGCATCGGCCTGGCCATGCTGGTCCTGGTGCCGCTCGTCTGGGGCATGATCCGCAAGCGGCACGGCATGCCGATGTTCGGCGCACCGACGGTCGCCGAGATCGAGGCGCTCCGTCCCGGGGACAAGGCGCCGGAACCCGCCTGACCCGGGTCAGCGCGTGACGGGTGACAGCGGGAGAGGGTCGCCCTCGAAGTGGAACGGCTGCGCAG
Organism: Nocardioides sp. CPCC 206348; assembly: GCF_048654705.1. Lineage (NCBI taxonomy): Bacteria > Bacillati > Actinomycetota > Actinomycetes > Propionibacteriales > Nocardioidaceae > Nocardioides > Nocardioides sp. CPCC 206348. The sequence continues at coordinate 45,208 of NZ_JBMCZA010000212.1, read as the reverse complement.
CGGCAGCGTGGGCAAGTCCAAAGGTCACCGCGGCCGCGGCAGCGACCCAGACGGCTCCGACACCCAACAACATCTCCATGGCTGACCACCTCTCTCCTCCAAGGTAGCCCGCGGTTCCGAACGAACCCATCAGCCGATCGGTGCGTCCCGGGATGGTTCTTTCGCACTAGGTCGGGCGGGACCCGGTCAGTCGCGCCCGTAGATGTCCCTCGTGTAGACCTTGGCGGCCACGTCGTCGAGCAGCTCGCACCGCCGGTTGGTGATGATCACGTCGGCCTTCGCCTTGAACTCGTCGAGGTCACCGATGACCTTGGAGTTGAAGAACCGCTTCTGGTCGAGCTCCGGCTCGAACACGATCACCTTCACGCCGCGCGCCTTGATCCGCTTCATCACGCCCTGGACCGCGGACTCGCGGAAGTTGTCGGAGCCCGCCTTCATGGTCAACCGGTAGATGCCGACGACCTTCGGGTCGCGGCGCAGGACGTCGTCGGCGATGAACTCCTTGCGGGTGGTGTTCGCCTCGACGATGGCACTGATCAGGTTCTGCGGCACCGACTGGTAGTTCGCCTGGAGCTGCCGCGTGTCCTTGGGCAGGCAGTAGCCGCCGTACCCGAAGGACGGGTTGTTGTAGTGCCCGCCGATCCGCGGGTCGAGGCCGACGCCCTCGATGATCTGGCTCGTCGCGAGCCCGTGGGTCGCGGCGTAGGTGTCGAGCTCGTTGAAGTACGCGACACGCAGCGCGAGATAGGTGTTGGCGAAGAGCTTGATCGCCTCGGCCTCGGTCGACCCCGTGAACAACACGGGCACGTCCTCGTCGAGCGCGGCCTGCACCAGCAGCTTGGCGAACAGCCGACCGGGCTCGGTGTCCGAACCGATCACGATCCGCGACGGGTGGAGGTTGTCGTGGAGCGCCCTGCCTTCGCGCAGGAACTCGGGGCTGAACAGGATGGAGGCACCGGGGTGCTGGTCGCGAAGCGTGTTCGTGTACCCGACCGGCACCGTCGACTTGATGACGATCGTCGCCGCGGGGTTCGCGGCGAGCGCATCGGCCGTGACCTTCTCGACGGTGCTCGTGTCGAAGTAGTTGGTCTCGGGGTCATAGTTCGTCGGCGTCGCCACGACGACGTACGACGCATCGGCGTACGCCGCCGTGCGGTCGCGCGTCGCGCGCAGTGACAGGCCGCCCCGGGCGAGGTACTCCTCGAGCTCGAGGTCGACGATGGGCGAGCGCCCCTCGTTGACTGCCGTCACCCGGGCCGCATCGACGTCGAGGACCGTGACGTCGTTGAACCGGGACAGCAGCACCGCATTGGAGAGTCCGACGTAGCCGGCTCCGACCACAGTGATCTTCATGCTTCCGACGGTGAGCGGCTCCCCTGAACGACCGTGTACGTCGACGTGAAGGGCACGTGGCGGCCAGACACACGCTCGGCGGCACCTCGGCGGCACCTCGGCGGCCTCAGCGGCGGGGCCCCGACTGGTCCCACTCCCACAGGCACGAGATCGGCAGGCCCCACATGCCCGGCCGCTGCTGGTGGCCGCGGGGCGCCGTGTTGAGCACGATCCCGCCACGGAAGCGGGATCCGGCGCGGGCGGCGAGCGCCTCGAGGGCATCGAACTGGTGCGGCCGGAAGCTGCTCGCGGTGCGCACCTCGATGCCGTAGACGCTGTTGTCGGGGAGCTCGATGACCAGGTCGACCTCGAGTCCGTTGCGCTCGCGCAGGTGGCTCACCCGGTGCTCGACGGCGCTCCCCGGCTGCTGGCGGAGCAGCTCGGCCGCGACGATGCCCTCCAGGAACGGAGCCAGCCGGCTGCGGCCCTGGAACGCGAGAAGGTCCTCCGCCGGCACCCCGGCGACGTGGCGTGCGACGGCCGGGTCCTCGAACACCACCCGCGGGCGGCCGATCGCACGCTTCGCGACCGGGGAGCGACAGCCCGGCACCAGGCGGACCAGGCCGAGCTCGACGAGGACGTCGACGTACGGCGAGAGGGTGGTCGCCGGGATCCCGGCAGCGGCCGCCACCCGGGCCTTGTTGAGCTCCGCGGACGGCGGATCGGCGAGGGCCGAGACCAGGGCCAGCACCCGGGCCGGATCCACCCGACGCAGCGACCGCGCCCGGCGGTGGGCGAGGCGGTGGAGGTCACGCGAGATGCCGTCGCGCGGGGCCAGCAGGTCGACGTACTCCGCGACGCCCCAGCGGGACCGGACCTCGCCGGGGACCGAGGCCCGGGAGCCCAGACGGGCGAGGAAATCGGCGGCCACGGCCCGGAGTCTAGAAGACTTCCGCCTCAAACTCGTAGATTTGTCTACGGCAAGGTCGTTGATGTCTCGCTGACAGGCGCTGCATGGCACGATGCGCGGGTGACTCAGACACGTACCGACTACCGCCTGAGCCAGCTGGACCAGCTGGAGGCCGAGTCGATCCACATCTTCCGCGAGGTCGCGGCCGAGTTCGAGAAGCCGGTTCTGATGTTCTCGGGCGGCAAGGACTCCATCGTGATGCTCCGCCTGGCAGAGAAGGCGTTCTTCCCGGCGAAGATCCCCTTCTCCATCCTGCAGGTCGACACCGGCCTGGACTTCCCCGAGGTCATGGAGACCCGGGACCGCTGGGTCAGCCGGCTCGGCGTGAACCTCGTGGTGGCGAGCATCGACGACGCCATCAAGAACGGGATCATCCCCGACGCCGCGAAGATCAGCCGCAACCGGCTCCAGATCCCGACCCTGCTCAACGCGATCGAGGAGAACGGCTTCACCGCCGCCTTCGGTGGCGGCCGGCGTGACGAGGAGAAGGCCCGCGCCAAGGAGCGCGTCTACTCCCACCGCGACGAGTTCGGCCAGTGGGACCCGAAGATGCAGCGCCCCGAGCTGTGGAGCCTCTACAACGGCCGCCTCCACGAGGGCGAGCACATGCGGATCTTCCCGATCTCGAACTGGACCGAGCTGGACGTGTGGGACTACATCGGTCGCGAGGAGATCGAGATCCCCAACATCTACTTCAGCCACCAGCGTCGGGTGTTCCAGCGCGACGGCATGTTGATGAGCGAGACCCCGCTCAACCCGCTGCGGGACGGCGAGGTCGTCGAGGAGCGCACGGTCCGCTTCCGGACCTGCGGCGACATCACGCTCACCGGCTGCGTGGAGAGCACTGCCTCCACGATCGCCGAGATCATCGACGAGGTCGCCGTGGCCAGGAAGACCGAGCGCGGCGCCACCCGTGGCGACGACCGGTTCTCCGAGGCAGCCATGGAAGACCGCAAGAAGGAAGGCTACTTCTGATGGGCATCGACACCACGCGGGACACCACGCACCGCATGGACCTGCTGCGCTTCGCCACGGCCGGTTCGGTGGACGACGGGAAGTCGACCCTCATCGGGCGCCTCCTGCTCGACTCGAAGGCGATCTTCGAGGACCAACTCGAGGCCGTCGAGGCCACGTCGCAGTCCAAGGGCTACGACTACACCGACCTGGCGCTGCTGACCGACGGCCTGCGTTCCGAGCGCGAGCAGGGCATCACGATCGATGTCGCCTACCGCTACTTCGCGACGCCGAACCGCAAGTTCATCATCGCCGACACCCCGGGCCACGTGCAGTACACCCGCAACATGGTCACCGGCGCCTCGACCGCCGACCTCGGCCTGGTGCTCGTCGACGCCCGCCAGGGCCTGACCGAGCAGTCCCGGCGCCACGCGGTGATCCTGTCGCTGCTCCGGGTCCCGCACCTGGTGCTCGCGGTCAACAAGATGGACCTCGTCGGCTACGACCAGAAGGTGTACGACGACATCTACCGCGAGTTCACGCAGTTCGCGACCAAGCTGAACGTGCCGGACCTCGAGGTCATCCCGATCTCCGCGCTCTCCGGCGACAACGTCGTGCACCGCTCGGAGAACATGCCGTGGTACTCCGGTCCCACGCTGATGCACCACCTCGAGCACGTGCACGTCGCCTCGGACCGCGACCTGATCGACGCCCGCTTCCCGGTGCAGTACGTCATCCGGCCCAAGTCCGACGAGTTCCACGACTACCGCGGCTACGCCGGACAGGTCGCCGGCGGCGTCCTGAAGCCCGGTGACGAGGTCGTCGTACTCCCGTCGGGCATGACGTCGAAGATCTCGAAGATCGACCTCTTCGACGAGGACATCGCCGAGGCGTTCCCGCCGATGAGCGTGACCGTGCACCTCGAGGACGACGTCGACGTCTCGCGCGGCGACATGATCGCCCGCGTGAAGAACGCGCCGACGCCGACCCAGGACATCGACGCGATGATCTGCTGGATGACGAATGCGCCGCTGCAGCCGCGTCAGAAGCTGGCGATCAAGCACACGACGCGCACGGGCCGCGCCCTGGTGAAGGACATCCAGTACCGCCTGGACGTCAACACCCTGCACCGCGACCTGGAGACCAAGGAGCTCGGCGTCAACGAGATCGGTCGCGTCACGCTGCGCACGACGGTGCCGCTGCTCGTCGACCCGTACTCGAAGAACCGCACCACCGGCTCCTTCATCCTGATCGACGAGGCGACCGGCATCACCGTCGGCGCCGGCATGATCAACGGCTGACGACGAGGCACTTCCTGCGCCTGTTGGGGGTTGCAACCCCCGACCGGCGCAGGAATCCCCGGGCGCCCGGGGATTCCTGCACCACCGTCAGCGCTGCGGACGGAAGTGCAGCCCGACCTCGGGGTCGACGAGGACCTCCTGCGAGGCCTGGAGGCCGTCGACCTCCAGTTGCGCGGCGATGTCGGTGTTGCGCTTGAGGAGCGCCAGGGCGATGGGCCCCAGCTCGTGGTGGCGGGCCGAGGTGCCCACGGTCCCGATCACGCGGCCACCCTCCGCCGGGACGATGTCGGCGCCCGGCTCGGGCAGCCGGTTCTCCGAACCGTCCAGGTGCAGCAGGGTCAGGCGGCGCGGGGGACGCCCGAGGTTGTGCACGCGCGCGACCGTCTCCTGCCCGCGATAGCAGCCCTTGTCCATGTGGACGGCCGACCACGGCTCGTCGCTCGCCAGCCAGCCGACCTCGTTCGGGATGGTGCGATCGTCGGTGTCGAGGCCGAAGCGCGGCTCACCCCGCTCGATCCGCAACGCCTCGAAGGCCCAGAAGCCCGCAGCCGGCCCCGCCGCTTCGGCGTACGACGCCAGCTGCTCCCGCGGCACGAGGTCGTACTTGCCGGACGGCCGCCACGCCACGGCGAGGTCGGACGTCAGGTCGCTGATCTCGACGCGGCTCATGAACTTCATCCGCTCGAGGTGCGCGACCAGTGCGGCCGCTCGCCCGGGCTCGGTGTGCGCCGTGAACGCCTCGCCGTCGTCGACCCCGGCGAAGGCGTGCTCCACGTGGCCCTGCGGGCTCAGCACGAGGGCGTTGATCCAGCGGCCCGGCTCGAGGCCCTCGAAGAACTGGGTGGTGAGGGCGTGCAGCCAGGTCAGGCGGTCCGGGCCACTGATGCGCAGGACGTCGCGGTGCGACAGGTCGACGAAGCCCTCACCGGCAGCGAGCGCGCGCTGTTCGCCGAACAGGCTGCCGTAGTGGGCTGCGACGCCGGCATCGATGCCGTTGCCGGCCACGGCACCCGGAAGGGCGAGGAGCGGGCTGGCGGGGGCGGGTGGGCCGCTGGCGGCAGTCATGTGAGATCCCTGTAGTGCTCGAGGAGGCGGGTGAGCGTGCCCAGCGCCGTCTGCATCTCCTCGATGTGGATCGGGTCGAGGGTGCGCAGCATTTCCTTGATGTCCGTGCTGGACACGCCGGAGGTGCGGGGCAGGTACTTCACTTCACAAACGTCGGCGAGGTCGTCGAACTTCCCGGCCCAGTCATCGCCCATCACGAAGACGTCGACACCGTGCTCGACGATGTCGTCGCGCTTCTGTTCCCACGAGCCCTCCGGGATCACCAGGTCCACGCCCCGGATCGCGCCGACGATGGCCGCGCGGTCGTCGTACGACACGACCGACTTCTTGCCCTTGCCTGCGTTGAACTCATCGGTGGAGACCCCGACGATGAGCCGGTCCCCCAGCGCAGCCAGCCGCTCGATGAGGCGCAGGTGGCCGATGTGGAACAGGTCGAACGTGCCGTAGGTCAGCACGGTCCGTGGGGCGGTCATCGGGACTCTCCTTCGCAGGTGGCACAGCGGCCGAAGACAGTGAGGTGCCCGAGGTCGGGGGTGAAGCCGCGTGCGGCGAGGACCTCCACGAACGGTGCCGCCTCGGCGGTGTCGATCGACGTGACGCCCTGGCAGTTCCGGCAGACCAGGTGGAAGTGCTCGTGGCCCCGGGTCGAGTGGTACGTCGGTGCCCGGTCGGAAAGGTGCGCGTGGCGGACCAGGCCGATCTCCTCCAGCACCTCGAGGGTGCGATAGACGGTGGAGGCGTTCACGGCACTGGCCGTCACCTGGACCCGGGCAAGCACCTCGTCGGGCGTCGCGTGGCCGAGCTCGTCGACAGCGGCCAGGATCAGCTCGCGTTGCGGGGTGAGGCGGTAGCCACGGTCACGGAGGGCGGAGCGCCAGTCCTGGTCTCGAGACGGTTGCTGCGCAACCTCCTCGACCACCGTGGCCTGCTTCGTGGCGTCCTCGACCCTCGGTGGCTGATCAGGCACGCTGGAGCCTCGCCCAGAGGTGGGGCTGCAGGGCCTGGCCCATCGCGGCCATGTCGAACGCGTAGAGCAGGTCGCCTTCGACGTTGCCGTAGAGGCGCCGACCGGCGGAGTACTCCTTCGCGGTCTCGGTGCGGGCCACGGCGTCGGTGACCATCTCGAACTTGCCGTTGCTCGCCTCGGCCGTCCAGATCTCCGCGATCCCCGTGTTGTGGGTCAGCAGAACCTCGAACTTGCCGTCGCCGACCGCGCGGATGAAGCCGGTCTCGATGGCCGCATCGCGCACCTTCTCCCCTGCCTCGTCGATGATCCAGGCGCGCGCCATGTAGTGGAAGAACGGGCGGCCGTCGTGGGTGAAGATCAGTTCCTGGCCGAACTCGAACTTCTCGATCGTCGGGTAGTCGCCGTGGCCGTTGCCGCGCCAGGTGCCGAGCATCCACGCGATGGGACCACAGTTGGGGTGCAGGTTCTCGGGAAGTTCGAAGGCCACGGCGTCAGTCTAGGTGCGCGGGCTCGGGGCCCTGAACGGACGGGAAGGTCTCTAGGCTGGTCCCCATGGCACGCGAGCTGGTTGTGAAGGTCACCTGTGGCGTAGATGAGCCCGAACGGTGCAACCAGGGCTTCACGGTTGCGGCGACCGCGGCCGCGTCCGGGGTCCCCGTGTCGCTGTGGCTGACCGGCGAGGCCGCGTGGCTGGCGGTGCCGGGCCGCGCCGCCGAGCTCGACCTGCCGCTCGCCACCCCGATCGCCGACCTGCTCGACGCCGTGCTCGCCACCGGCACCGTCACGGTGTGCGCGCAGTGCGCCGCACGCCGGTCGCTCGGCGTCGAGGACCTGGTCGAGGGCGTCCGGATCGCCGGGGCCCCGGTCTTCGTCGAGGAAGCGATCCGGGACGGCGCACAGGCGCTGGTCTACTGATCGACGTGCCCGCCTATGCTTCGCGCGTGGCGCGTCTCCCTGCTCTCGTGCTGGCTCTCGGTCTCGCCGGAGCCAGCCTCTCGGCCTGCGGCCCCGACGAAGGCAACGACGACCTCGACGACCCGGTGCGGAAGTACGTCGCCATCGGCGACTCCTACACGGCTGCGCCCGGCATCGGCAGCACCGACGTCGACGACGGCTGTCTGCGGTCGGCGAACAACTACCCCCGCCTGGTCGCGGCGAAGCTCGAGCTCAACCTGAGCGACGCGAGCTGCTCGGGCGCGACCTCGGACGCGGTCGAGGGGAGCCAGACGAACGGCGTGGGCAACCTCGAGCCGCAGATCAGCACCGTCGACGACGACACCGACGTCATCACCGTGGGGATCGGCGCCAACGACTTCAACCTGATCGGCCGGATCGTGGTGGGCTGTCCGAACCTCGCCCGCCAGGACCCCGACGGACAGCCCTGCACCGATCTCGACGCGCTCACCGGGGCGAACCGCGTCGAGAGCCGCCTGGGCGAGGTGGAGGACCACCTCGTCGGGGTCATCGACGCCCTGAAGCAACGGGCACCCGACGCGCAGATCCTCGTCGTCGGCTACCCGCAGATCTTCCCTGCCACCAAGGGGTGCGAGGACCTCCCGTTCGCGAGCGGCGACATCGCCTTCGCCCGCTCCTTCAACATCGGCCTGAACGCTGCGCTGTCGTCGGCCGCGAAGGAGACCGACGTCGACTACGTCGACGTGTTCGCTGCGACCGAGGGCCACGACATCTGCGGCGAGGAACCCTGGATCGCGGGCCCGAAGGTGGACGGCAAGGGGCTCGCCTACCACCCCTACGCCCCTGAGCAGGAGCTCATCGCCCGCCTGGTGACCGACGCACTGAGCTGATGCGCGCCGTCCTGCAGCGGGTCTCCTCCGCCTCGGTCGTCGTCGACGGCGCGGTGGTCGGTGCGATCGACGTACCCGGCCTGCTCGTCTACCTCGGGGTCACGCATGGCGACGGGCCGGCCGAAGTTGCGTGGATGGCCCGCAAGATCGGCGATCTCCGCATCCTCGACGACGAGAAGTCGATCAGCGAGGTCGGCGCCCCCGTCCTGGTGGTCTCGCAGTTCACCCTGTACGGCGACGCCCGCAAGGGCCGCCGACCCACCTGGATCGCCGCAGCGCCGGGCGCCGTCAGCGAGCCGCTGTACGAGGCGGTGTGCGCAGCGCTCGAAGCCGCGGGCACGCACGTCGAGCGGGGTGTGTTCGGCGCCCACATGGAGGTGTCGTCCGTGAACGACGGGCCCTTCACCGTCGTCCTCGAGACGCCCTGAATCAGGCTGTACGACGGGTCAGGCGCAGGCCGAGCAGGTACATCTCGCAGCCGAGGCAGAACGCGAAGACCGCGTTGAGGAACGCGGCGATCACGGCGAACCCGGCGAAGACCTGACCGAGCAGCACGGCGCCGGTTGCGAACCCGACCGTCGCACCGACCGCGAACACCAGGCCGACGGCCTGGGCGAAACGCGGCGGAGTCGGGTCCTCGAGCTCGGTCGGCAACGAGAGCCGCGGCCGGATCACGCTCCGGAAGAACAGCCCGGTCGGCGTCCTCTGCACGCCGAGTCCGGCACCGATGGCGAAGAACACGGCCTGGACGCCCGTGATGATCGCGGCGACACCGGGCGCAGACTCCGAGAGCAGCAGTGCCACGGCGAAGATGACGAGGGTGACCGACGCGGTGAACCGCGGGCCGCGCGGGTCGATGCCCCGGACAGTCGTTCGGGTCTCGGTGCTGGTCATGAGGTCTCCCGGGAGCTGGCTGGAAGGGCGGCGAGCACCTGCTCGCGGCGGGGTGCGCCGGCGGCTCGGGTGAGTTCGTTGCCGTCAGCGTCGAGGATCAGGGTGGTCGGCGTACGACGGATGTCGAGGGCCCGGACGAGCGAGAGATGTTCCTCGGCGTCGATCTCCAGGTGGGCCACGCCGTCGTACCGGTCCGCGACGTCGGCGAGCACGACGCGGGTGGTGCGGCAGGGAGCGCAGAACGCACTGGAGAACTGCACGAGGGTGGCCTGCTCCCCCAGTTCGGCGGAGGGCAGCGCGGCGGCGACGGAGGACCACGCCGTGGCGTCGTCTCGAGACGGTTGCAGGGCAACCTCCTCGACCAGCGGTGACGTTCCTGCCTCGTCGACCGGGCCGAAGCGGCCGTCGACCCGGCGCCGGTGCAGGCCGAAGGCCACCGCCACGAGGACGGCGAGCACGAGGATCAGCAGACCGGGGTTCACAAGAGGCTCCAACGCCGACGGCGGCTCCCGGATTCCGGAAGCCGCCGTCGGTTCGTCATGGGGATCAGATGTTGATCTGGACCTCGGCGACCGAACCGGTCGCCGCCTGGACGACCCGGTCGACCGGGTCGGCCTTCGGAGCCAGGGTGCGCAGGGTCCACTCGCCGTCGCCGGCGAAGAAGCGGAAGTGGCCCGTCGCGGAGGTCGGGACCTCAGCGGTGAACTCGCCGCTCTTGTCGAGCAGACGGACGTAGGCACCGGAGACCGGCGTGGCCTCGTCGCCCGTGCCCCGCAGGACCTGGCCCTGGATGACAGCTTCCTTGGTGACGTTGACGCCCTCGAGGGACAGGCCGCCGATGACCGCGCCGCACATCAGGCGACACCCGGCTCGTCACCGAGAGCGATCGGAACACCGACGAGGGAGCCGTACTCGGTCCACGAGCCGTCGTAGTTCTTGACGTTCTTCTTGCCGAGCAGCTCCTGCAGCACGAACCAGGTGAGCGAGGAACGCTCACCGATGCGGCACAGGGCGATGGTGTCGAGCGACTCGTCGAAGCCGACCTCGGCGTACAGCTCCTGCAGGTCCGCTTCGGACTTGAAGGTGCCGTCGTCGTTCGCGTTCTTGCTCCAGGGCACGTTCACCGAGGTGGGGACGTGGCCGGCGCGCTGCGACTGCTCCTGCGGGAGGTGGGCCGGGGCGAGGAGGCGGCCGGCGTACTCGTCGGGGCTGCGGACGTCGACGAGGTTCTGCACGCCGATCGCGGCCACGACCTCGTCACGGAAGGCGCGGATCGCGGTGTTCTGCTCCTGGGCGACGTAGGTGGTCGCGGCGCGGGTGGGCAGCTCGTCGGTCAGCTCGCGGCTGTCCAGCTCCCACTTCTTGCGGCCACCGTCCATGAGCTTGACGTCGTTGTGGCCGTAGAGCGTGAAGTACCAGTAGGCGTAGGCAGCGAACCAGTTGTTGTTGCCGCCGTACAGGATCACGGTGTCGTCGTTGGAGACGCCGCGGGCCGACAGCAGGGCCTCGAACTGCTCCTTGTTGACGAAGTCGCGACGGACCTGGTCCTGGAGGTCGGTGGTCCAGTCGAGCTTGATCGCGCCGGCGATGTGGCCCTTGTCGTAGGCGGTGGTGTCCTCGTCGACCTCGATGAGAACGACGTTCGGGGTGTTGAGGTTGTCCTCAACCCACTGGGTGGAGACGAGCGAGTTCTCGCGGCTCATGGTGATTCCTTCTGGGTGGTTGCGATGTAAGGCGGACATGCGTCTGGGTCCGGCGGCATGCCGGGGAGGCGGGGCCCTTGGAGGACACGCCGGGGCTGCGTGAGTACGGCGGCGCCAAGCCCGTGCCAGGAAAGGCAGAACGGCTTGGCCCTGAACGCTCAGGCTGGGAAGGGCCCCGTCAGCAGGGTCGACAGAGTGCCGAGCTGACGCGGCAGTTGTCCACCGCGCGCCGCTTGGTCAGCAGCAGGATTGTCGACATGGAGAGGAGCGTATGCGCTTTCCTCGACGCACCACACCTCGGTCTCGCATTACGAGACGAGTGTCCAATTGTTGAGACTCAACGAATCCGGCAGGCGGAGTTGACGGTCCCGTTGGAGCTGCCGACGAAGGCGCCGGGGGTGACAGCGAGGTCGACATCTCCCTCCTGACCGGGGCCGCTGCGCATCACGAAGTCGACACGGTGGCGGCCCTGCGGCTCCAGCTGCACGCCGATCCGCGCGAGCGACCTGCCGGCGAGGTCCTCGATGACCGGGTTCACCACCCGCTGCCCGTCGATCGACAACGAGGTGATCGTCCCGCCAACCGGAGACGTCACGTAGACCACGAGCAACTGGTGGCCCGGCTCGACCCGCTGGCCGGGGAACCCCTGTCCCGTGATCGCGGCCGGCAAGTCCTCCGCGTTGACGGGCGTGTCGCTGTGGAAGTTGATGGAGCCGGCCAGGTCCTGACGCCCGCCGATGCACGAACGCGGGACCACTTCGGCGTCGTACTTGAGGTAGTACTGCATCTTCGTCGGCCCGCCGTCGTTGATGTAGACGCCGACCTGGGGCTGGTCCCCTGCCTCGTCGGAGAACTCGCCCGCGATCGTGGTGCCGTCGATCTCGGCCTGGCTCTCGGGCTCGAAGCTGTGCATCCGGATCCGGCCCTCCATCACCCCTGCGACCAGCCCGCGGATCGACTCCGTCGTGTCGCCTCGACCGGCGGTCAACGCATCGAAGACGGCCTCGGAGACGGCCTGCTGGTAGTCGCTGTGGACCTCGCGGTCGTTGGTGAGCCGGTAGACCTCGTTCTCCACCGCCCCGACGACGTTCCTGGCGGCCACGGGTGGGTAGCCGGGCACAGCAACCGGGCCGGTGCCGCGCAGGAGATAGGACACCGCCACCGGGTCGAGGAAGAACATGCCGTCGAGGCGGCCACCGACCTCGCGCTCCCACCGCGCCCGGATGATGCCGGCCGACCGGACGAAGTCCGGCGTCAGGGTGGCGTTCACCGGACCGTTGGCCAGCGTCAGGCCGAAGATACGGCGCTCCTCCGGGGTCAGCTTCACCACCGGTGCGGGGTTGCGGCCCAGGTCCGCCATGTCGGCCTGCTCGACGATGTCGACCTTGCCGTCCTTCATCCGGACCAGCGACAGGGCACCGGGAAGACCGCCGCCACTGCGCAGCTCGGCGTTGTTCTGCAGGACCATCAGGTAGAAGCGCGGGCGGTCGGTCCCCATCATCCGCGGAATGATCTTCGCTGCGCGGTACGTCGACCCAAGGGTCGTGCGCGCATCGGTGACCAGGCTCCGGAGCTCGTCGTACCGCTCCCGGACGGGACCGACGAAGTGGCTGGAGTCGATCCTCTCGAGGGCGCTCGCCGCGTCATCGAACGCAGCCTCGCTCTGCCGGGCCGGTCCGACCATCCCCTCGATCTGGTCGATGGGGAAGACACCGTTGACCGGCTGGAAGGACTCGGCCTGCACCAGCTCTGCGGCCTCGGCGACCGGAGGAAGGCCGTCGTGCCCGATGTCGGCGAGCACCCGGGCGGCGGTGGCGATGCCCTCGGCATCGTCGCCGAGCAGCGGGACTGCCTCGAACAGCATCCAGGTGAACCCGGACGTCCGCGAGGCGGCGGTGTCGGCCGCTTCCTGGTAGCGCTCGGTCGCCCGCTGGACACCGTCGGCGTCGCCGCGGACGAGCGCTGCGCGCAGGATCTGTGCCTGGCGGTCGACCTCCTGGAGGTGCCGGGCTGCGGACACCGCCACCCACACGCTCCAGACCAGCCCCAGGGCGAGGACACCGAGGAGGACGAGGGTGGACCTGCGCCGGAGCAGACGACGCAGCTTCCGGCCGAACCGTTGCAGGCGGGTACCACGACGACGGCGCACCTCAGGCGACATCGGACCGCCCATCCGCCATCAGTTGAACCCCTCTTGCATGTCGCACGACCGACCGACCCTCGGCCAGCCTAACGGGCCGCGGAGGTCGTCCACGTAGGATCACGACGTTGTTGACAGCGTGCATCGTCATAGCAAGGACGGGGTCTTGGACTTCAAGCAGTTTCTGATGGTGTTGCGACGTCGCTGGATAAGCGTCGCAGCACTGGTACTCGTGGCACTCGCTGCGAGTTCGGCCATCACCTTCACCCGCACGCCCGCCTACGAGTCGCGCGCCCAGGTCTTCCTGACGGTCGACGTCCGGGACACCACCGACGCCTACGCCGCGTCGCTGTTCGCCTCGGGCCGCGCCAGCGCGTACGCCGACCTCGCCAGCAGCACCGAGCTCGCGTCCCGGGTCATCGACCAGCTGGGACTCGACCTGACGTCGGAGCAGCTCGCGTCCCGGATCAAGGCCGAGGTCGTCGAGTCGACCTCGCTGATCGAGCTCCGCGTGAAGGACACCGATCCCCAGCGGGCGCAGCTGATCGCCGAGGTCGTGACCAACGAGTTCACCAAGTACGTCGAGGACCTCGAGGCGCCCACCGAGGGCAGCGCATCCCAGATCAGGGTGCGGGTCACCGACGAGGCCACGCTCAACCGCTCGCAGGTGAGCCCCGACGTGCTGCTGAACCTGGTCGTCGCGGGTCTGATCGGCCTGCTGGTCGGTGTGGCGCTCGCTGTCGCCCGCGACCTGCTCGACCGCACGATCCGCACTGCGGACGACGTCGCCGAGCTGACCGAGTCGCCCGTCCTGGCCAGCATCGGCTTCGACGGCGACATCAAGTCGGCGCCGCTGCTGACCGACCTCGGTGGCTTCGCAGCCCGCACGGAGGCCTTCCGCCTCCTGCGGACCAACCTGCAGTTCATCGACCTCGACCACCAGCCGCGGTGCATCGTGATCACCAGCGCCGTGCCCGGTGAGGGCAAGACGATGACGTCGACGAACCTCGCCGTCGCGCTGGCCCAGACCGGTCGCAACACGCTGATCATCGACGCCGACCTCCGCCGGCCGCGGGTGGCCAGCACGCTCGGCCTCGACCCGGCCATCGGCCTGACGACCGCACTGGTCGGCAAGACCGAGATCCACGACGCCATCCAGGTCCACGAGGCGAGCGGCCTGCACGTGCTCGCCAGTGGCGCCAAGCCGCCGAACCCGACCGAGATCCTGCAGTCGAAGATCACCCAGGACCTGATCAAGCGCCTGCGGTCGTCGTACGACATGGTCATCATCGACGCCCCGCCGCTGCTGCCGGTCGCCGATGCCTCGGTGCTCGCCAAGCTGGCCGACGGCGTCATCGTCGTGGTCCGCCACGGCCGGACGACCAAGGACCAGGTCAACGAGGCGATCAACCGCCTCGGCCAGGTCGGCGGCCGCCTCTACGGCGTCGTGGTCAACATGGTCGCCAAGCGTGCCGTCGGCTCGTATTACTACTACTACTACGAGGAGTCCAGCCCGGCTGGACGCCAGGCGACCGGCAAGTCGTCGTCCTCGTTGAGCGGACGCCGGAAGGCCTGATCAGGCCTTCTTGACGAAGATCATCAGCGTCGGCGCCAGCCGCGGCGGGGTCAACCGGTCCACGAACTGGGCCATCCGCCAGGCCGGCGCTGCGTGGCCGAAGTACGTCGGCTCCGAGGCGTGTCCGTAGACGACCAGCTCGTTCGGCTCCGGGAACAGCCGCTTGAGGTGCTTGCGGGTGTTCATGCTGTAACGGACCGGGAAGACGTCCTCTGCCTTGCGCTCGGGCTGGAGCTTCCGCAACACCTTCGTGTGCAGGTCGTTCGGCACCGCGCGGGCGCCGATCCCGATCATTCCCCACTTGTTCGGGGTCCGGGCAGCGAACCATCCGCCGGGCTTGAGGACACGGAGCAGCTCGCTGGCGACCTGCCCGGCGTCCTCCTCGGCCACGTGCTCCAGCACGTGGTCAGCGATGACGACGTCGAAGGACTCGTCCTCGAATGACAGCTTCTCGCCCGGTGTGATCACGTGGGCACCGGCCAGCGTCTTGTTCTCGAGCACGACCGGGTCGACGTCCACGCCGTAGACCTCGCCCACCCGCTCGTGGAAGGCCCGCAGCCGCTTGTGCAGGGCCGGGAGGGGCTCGGTGGCCCACAGGCCCCGGCCCGCGCCGAAGTCGAGGACCCGGCTGTCGGGCTCGAGCAGCGCGTTGACGCGGGTGTAGAACTCGATGAACCCGTCGTGACGGGTGTAGCCGCCCGCCCGGACCTCGGGGTACAGCCGGCTCAGGGTCGGGCCGGGCCGGAACGCGTCATCCGGTGCAGTCATCTCGTTGCCTTCACTTCTCGCGGCGCACCAGGAGTACGCCGATAGGGGGTCGAGGATAGGGGGTGCCGGTGCGAGACCCGAGGGCTCATCGGGGTTCACCGGCGATCAGGGCGTCGAGTGCGTCGAGCACCCGCGCCGGTGGAATCGACACATCGTCCAGATTGCCGGCGTTGGGCCCGTTCTGGCCGTTCCCGCCGTCGGCCACGAGGTAGCGGTAGTCGGCATCGATGGCCTGGCAGATCGCCCACAGGCCCAGGTGGACATAGGTGCCGGGGAACATCTCGAGCACCTTCACGCCGGCCGGCGAGAAGGTGACGTTGCTCAGGCCCGCACCGTGCGGGGCCAGGATGACCTCGGCCCCGTGGAACAGGTCGATCTGTTCCTGCACGCTGAAGGTGCCCGGGTCGATCATCGTGAAGCCACGGCGCTCGAGCTCGGGCCACAGCTCGGCTTCCTGGACGTAGCGACGGGTGCGCGGCGTCGTACCCCGGGTGATGTAGAGGCGTCGCGGCGCGTCCGGGCCACCGGCACCGGCGGTGGGCCGCAGCCGGTCGCGCAGCCACGCGACGGAGGCCGGGGGTGCCTGCAGAGCCCAGTTCGGGTTGCTCGGCACCAGCAGCCGGTCGGCCGAGACCGTCCGGCCGCGCTCCGGCTGGATCAGTCGCCCCTCGACGCCGGCGAGCTCCAGCAGCTGGCGCTGGTAGCGGGCCTTGTGGGACACGACCACGGCGTCGTACTTCTCGCCGGGCAGGCTGTCCTCGAGGACGCTCAGGCGGGCGATCGCGTCGTAGAGGAAGTGGTAGTAGTTCTCGCTCGTGCCGCGGGTGGTCAGGCTCAGGACCGTGCCGTCGACGTGTTCGACCGGGCCGAGCGTGGGACGCAGGAAGATCGGGTGCTCGCGCCAGTCGAACACCCCGAAGTACGTGCTCGTCTCGTGGTCGAGGACCTTGCCCGGGGTGGTGGTTGCCCCGTAGTCACCGGTCAACCGGCCGCCGGCGACCTCGAGGGTGAACGTCGCCGGCACGGTCACGGCCGGCACGGTGGGGCTCGGCACGGTGGCTTCGCGGACCGCTTCGAACAGCCAGTGCGCTGCCGGCCGGCCCACGGTTGCCGAGCGAACCAGCGGCACCTCCGGTCGACCCGGGTGCACGACGATGCCCGGCTCCCCCGCCGCGGTGTCCACCGAGCGCTCGGTGGCCCTCAGCGGCACTCCCCGACTGCCCAGCAGCCGGGACACCGCCCGGAAGAGATGTCCGAACAGACGGGTGAGCGCCCGGTGCAGGCGCTTGAAGAACGGCCACCAGGGCCGCAGCACGGAGGGAAGGCTCACCGGGATCCCAACCTGCTGACGAAGCGTTGCGTGGCAATCGCCGCCCGGCTGTTGATCACGGACCGGCCGACGTGGCGCACCCGTGGCGACCTCACCAGCCGACGGGCCAGCATCGCTCCACGCCCACCGACGCGGCTGAGCGCCATCTCGAGCTCACGCTCGACCTCCACGTTGAGCGCAACCGAGGTGGGGTGCTTCAGCGGGAACCGGACCTCCTCGGCGGCGTGGTCGCGGCGGCCCTCCGCGACGCCATGGGTGGCGTCCTCGCCCCAACCGACGTTCTCCACCATGTTGACGGCCGGGGAGAGCGCGAACCCGCCCAGGCTGATCATGGTGATCCACCAGTGCTTGTCCCAGCCGTGGGCGATGGTGTCGGTCGAGGCGACCGCATCAGCGAAGTGGTGCTGCCCCGACCGGGTGACCAGCATCCCCGGTTGCGGGACCCACGGCACGGTGCGCACGGGCAGGTCATCGTCGACGTGGTCCCGCGGGAACAACGTGCGGTGCCGCTGCCAGCGATCGGCCCACGTCGCCCAACCCCACACACTCGCCCACGCCGTGAACGCGTAGCTGTCACCGTCGAAGAGCCGGGCCGGAACGCCGAGCCCGCTGCCGGAGACCTGCCACACGCGCGGATCGTCGCGATACCGGTCGAGCAGTTCCGCGGCGTAGCGGAAGAACGACGGCGTCGCCTCGCAGTCGTCCTCCAGCACGATCGCGCTCTCGACCTGGGAGAACAGCCAGTCCAGGCCGAGCTCGACATTCGCTTCGAGGCCGAGGTTCTGGTCGGCGTACCGACGGTGGACCTCGCAGGGCCAGTCGATGTCGTCCAGCACCGCGCGCGTCGCGGCGCACTTCGCCGCGTCATCGGGTCGGGACGTCCTGGGACCGTCGACGATGAGATAGAGCTCGGCGGGTCGGGCCGACCTGATCACGGCCAGCGTTCGTGCTGTCAGCTCTGGCCGATTGAAGGCGATCAGTGCCACGGGAGTGGTGAACAAGCGGGTCCTCGAATTGGGCGTGATCCGTGCGGGGGGCCATCGGACGACGACATTCCACCAGATCCCGCTCATGTTCGTGGCCGGGTCCAGTTACAGTTTCGCCTCGTGCCCCCGATTTCCCCCACACTTGCCCGTGCCTGGCTCCGCCGTCACGCCAAGTCGAGCGCCGCGCGCGCAGGTTTCATGGTCAGTCGGATCGACGAAGACGGTCGGAGGGCCGTGGCTGTCAGTCACAACGACGCGGTCAGCCTCCCCGCAGGCAGCGAAGAGGCCCTGCGCCAGGACAATCCGCGACTCGTCGAGCTGCAGGCGACGTACGACAGCCTCGACGTCGCGGCAGCGGTCCACACGCAGTGGCGCCGCTCGTTCCTCAACAAGAACCTCTCGCTGGCCTGGTTCCGTGGCGACAACGCCTACGTGTGGCAGTTCCGGCAGCTCGGGAACGCCGTCCGGATCCGGATGTACCTCGCGATGCTCGACGTCCTGGAGCGCGACTCCCTCGGCCTGTTCGACAAGGTCTCCGAGGACGGCCTGTTCGGTGCGTTCACGTTCGAGTTCGGCGACCGGCCCTCGGTCAGCCGCGACCTCCTCGACAGCATCAACGAGATCAACTACCTCAACGACCAGATGGGGCTGGCCTCCATCAAGGGCCTGCGCGTGCTCGACATCGGCGCCGGCTACGGCCGTCTCGCGCACCGGATGTCCACCGCGCTCCCGAACCTCGAGGCCTACGACTGCATCGACGGCGTCGCGACGTCGACGTTCCTGTGCGAGTACTACACCGGGTTCCGGGCCCTCCCGCCGTCGGTCCGCGTCGTTCCGCTGGACCAGCACGAGAAGCTCAACGAGCGGTACGACGTCGCCGTCAACATCCACAGCTTCTCGGAGTGCTCGCACGTTGCGATCCAGTGGTGGCTGGACCGGATCGCCGAGCGCGACATCGAGTGGCTGCTCATCGTTCCGAACACGCCCGACGAGCTGCGCAGCACCGAGGCGGACGGCAGCATGAAGCCGTTCCGCCAGGACGTGCTCGACCGTGGTTACGAGCTGGTCGACGACCGGCCGATCCACCAGTCCGACGAGCTCCGTGAGCTCATCGACCTGCAC
The DNA here is from genome assembly GCF_048654705.1 of Nocardioides sp. CPCC 206348. Taxonomy (NCBI): domain Bacteria; kingdom Bacillati; phylum Actinomycetota; class Actinomycetes; order Propionibacteriales; family Nocardioidaceae; genus Nocardioides; species Nocardioides sp. CPCC 206348. Next base: position 26,295 of record NZ_JBMCZA010000212.1, on the reverse strand, counting down.
GACCGCTTCTACCTGTTCCGCAAGGTCAAGCAGCCCAGCTGATTCCGGCTGGTCCCGGCCAGTGCTGATGCCCCGTCAGGTTCGACCTGACGGGGCATCTGCGTTCCTAGATCGACCAGGTGGCGAAGGACTGGCCGGTCAGCTGGCGGAACCGGTCGGCCTCGGGCTTGAGCGCGGCCTCGAGCGAGGCGCGCAGGCCGGGGTCGAGCATCGGGACCTCGAGGCGGGCGCCGGTCCGCTTCCAGGCAAGGTGGCTGATCGCGCCGCGCGGTCCCGCGGGCATCCACTGGGCGGCCCGTCCCAGTGGTCCGCGACGGATCTTCAGGAGCCAGTCGGGCAGCGCGCGCCGGTCCTCGCGCACGTTGAACCGGACGAAGTCCTCAGCGCTCGCTTCGGGGCGCTCCAGCTCGAGGAAGTCGAAGATCCGGCCCATCGTGCCGACCACGTCACTGGCGAGATCGGCGAGGTCCAGCACGAGGATCCTGTCGCGGTCGAAGCGGCGCAGGTAGTCCTCGAGCTGCGTGGCGTAGCGGCTCGAGTCGATCAGCCCGTTGGTCCGGTCCTCGGGGTCGGCGAGCTCCTCCTCCAGCGTCCGGGTGGTGGCGCGCCACTGCAGCTGTTCGACGTACTCCGCCACCAGCCGCTCGATCGGGTCCCGCACCAGGTAGATCAGCCGTGCTTCCGGGATGAGGTCGGCCATCCGGTCGACCACGCCGGGGAAGCAGGCCGCCTTCGTGTAGAACGGGGTGGACTCGGCCCGGTAGCGGGTGCCGGTCTGGAACTGGTCCTGGTAGGCACCGATCCAGGAACGGTGATCCGGGTCGGTGAAGAACCGCATCTCCTTGTCCACGGACACCGAGATCTCCGGATGGACGTCCAGGTAGTTGTGCACGCTGGTGGTGCCGGCCTTCATCGCCCCGATGACCACGAGGTTGGGCAGCCGGTCGGGATCGGGATCGACGGCAACCGCGTCCCCGCGCGCCTGGCGCTGGCGGGCCGGGATCCGCACCGAGCAGTTCGCGCAGGCGTCGAGTCCGTTCGCGTCCGCGGCCACCGTCCAGCCATTGGCGCGCAGGCCCTGCGGGGTGTTGATCGTCAGATTGGGGGGCGTGCAGACGTCACACTGCATCGAGACGTAGCCGTGAGTCAGGCGTGCGAGAACGGTCATGGACGGTCTGCACAACAGTGGGGAGAGGGCGACACGCCGCACACCATAGCCGCACGACGACGCAGGTTTGGGCCACTCCCGCAGACCCGGCCGGGGCTGTGTAGTCTCACCGCGTGCGCCAGGCCCTCACGACCCTTGTGTTCCTGTTGCCGCCCAGCCGGATCAAGAACCAGCTGCTGCGCAGGCTGGGACACGACGTGCCGGACACGGCCGTCGTCGGCATCTGCCTGGTGCGCCGTGTCGATCGCTTCGAGCTCGGCGAAGGAACCCTGATCCACCACTTCAACCTGTTCCGCGACCTGCGCCTGGTGAAGACGGGCGCCGGCTGCCGGATCATGCTCTTCAACCAGGTCGTCGGGGACTCCGGCTACGAGCCGGGCGCGGTCCAGACGGAGAACCTGCGCACGCTGCGCATGGGCGACGACTCGCACATCATCAGCCAGCACTACCTCGACTGCGGCGGCGGCGTGCTGCTCGGCGACCAGTCGTGGGTGACCGGCATCCGGTCCACGCTGCTCTCGCACGCCTTCGACCCGACCAACGGCGGCGTCATCCTCGACCCGGTCACGATCGGCGACCGCGCCGTGATCGCGACCTCGTGCACGATGCTGCCCGGCACGACCGTGGGCGAGGGCGCGTTGCTCGCTGCGGGCTCGACCACGTGGACCGGCCAGGACGTCAAGCCGGGCCACCTCAGCGGCGGAGTCCCCGCCCGACGGCTGTCGGTGATCGACATTCCCCGACATGTCTACAACCGCGCCCGTTACCAACGACCCGGGGACGTCGTTGCCCCTTCGGAACCCCCCACATCTGAGTTGAGGTCGGAATGAACGAAGTTGAGACCAGGATCGTCGCGATCATCACGGACCTGCTGGAGCGGTCGGACCACGGAGACCTGGCGGTCACCCCCGACGTACGCCTCCACGGCGACGACGGGCTCGGGCTGGACTCGCTCGAGACCGCTGAGCTGTCCGCGATCCTCGAGGACGAGCTGGGTACCGACCCGTTCGGTGCCGGCCTGCTGCCCGAGACCGTCGGCGAGGTCATGGCGTTCTACGCCGACCAGGCCGCGGCCACCGCATGAGCGCACCTCGCACCGTCATCGTCACCGGCGGTAGCCGGGGCCTCGGCCAGGGAATCGTCCAGTCGTTCCTCGACGCCGGCGACCGCGTGGCCACCTGCTCGCGTTCCGAGACCGACGCCGTGCGCGCCTGGCAGAAGGACCCGCAGTACGCCGACCGTTTCCTCTTCCGCGAAGCCGACCTCGCCGACCGCGAGCAGTCGACCCAGTTCGTCAAGGACGTGCTGGCGGAATGGAACTCCGTCGACGTACTGATCAACAACGCGGGCGTCGCACGCGACGGCATCCTCGCGCTGTTCTCGGACGACGACACGGACACGGTCATCGACCTCAACCTCAAGGCGACGATCCACGTCACCCGTCAGGTGGTCCGCAACATGCTCGTCCACGGCGGCGGCCGGATCGTCAACATCTCCTCGATCGTCGGCCTGACCGGCTATCGCGGGCTCACGGTGTACGGCGCCACCAAGGCCGCCCTCGACGGGTTCACCCGCGCGCTGGCCCGTGAGCTCGGCAGCCGCAAGGTGACGGTCAACAGCATCGCCTCCGGCTACCTGCGTACCGAGATGAGCCATGGCCTCGATGGCGGGCAGCTCGACCAGATCGTTCGTCGTACCCCCGCGGGCCGCCTCGGCGAACCTGCGGACATCGCGCGCGCCATCGACTTCCTCGTCGACCCGCGCAACGACTGGATCACCGGCCAGGTGCTGGTGGTGGACGGCGGCCTGACCGCCTGACCCGTTCGACCGTTCGACGGTCAGGCGCGGTGCTTGCCGCGCCTGACCGGTTCGACGGGGCCGCCCTTCCAGGCGATCGCCACCCACCAGCACGCCGTCGTGACACCCGTGCCGATCGCCATCGCCCACAGGGCGCCCTCGGCACCCCCGAGCGCGGCGCCGACGACCATGCACACGCCGGCCAGCACGAGGCTGACGATGTCGGTCACCATCGCCACCTGGATCCGGTGCCGACCGATCAGGGCCGCGCGCAGGCCGCTCTGCCCGGCCATCAGGAGCACCTTCAGGCTCACCGCCAGCATCAGCGGCTCCACCACGTCCCACGCCTCGCCGAGCACGGCGCGGCCGATCACGTCGGGCAGGAACACCAGGAGCGCCATGGTCAGCACGCCGACCACGAAGCAGATCACCATCGCCCGGCGGACGTGCGGCCAGTAGCTCTCGCCGTTCTCCCGCTCGCGCGCGATGTCCGCAGCGGCCGAGGTCGAGACGGACGTCTGAACGGCGGTGCTGGGCGCCGCGAGCAACGTGGCCGCGCGGAACGCCGCGACCGCGAGCGGGCTGCTGAACAGCGACATCAGGGATGCCGTGAGCAGCACGGTGCCGCTGGCCGCCACGCCGCCCACCAGGGAGCGCCACGAGAATCCCCAGTGCTCGCGCACCCAGGCCAGGCCGTCGCGGGTGGGTACGCCGTACTGCACGAAGACCCAGAGGGCGGCGACGGCACCCGAGCCGGCCCAGATCGCCACCAGCCAGGTGAGCGAGTCGAGATCGAGGGCGATGATCGCGCCGAAGCCGGCCGCAAGCAGGAGGACCCACAGCGCATCGAGGACGATCGACTTGCCGGGCTGCTGGCGTCCGATGCCGAGGTAGCGCCCGACGTCGTGCACGAGCAACAACGGCATCGGTGCAGCCAGGGCGAGGATCGGACCGGCCAGGGCGCTGTCCGCGGCCAGCAGGGCCAGGCCTGCGGCCAGGCACAGGACTCCAGCGACCAGCCCGATCAGGAAGGTCGAGGCCAGGATGCTCCGCGGGCGGGTGTCGGCGTCCTCGGGATGCACCACGACGGTCGTCGAGATCAGGCTGCGGATCGCCACCTGCGCGACGGTGAAGACCATCATGATCAGGCTGAAGCGACCGAAGTCCTCCGGCTCGAAGGAGTGCGCGACCCAGATCAGGGCACCGATGTTGGAGAGGCTGGAGAGGATCTGGTCCAGCGTGATCAGGCCGACGCGGCGGCCCGACCCTGCGGTGGTCTGGGTCATCAACTACCTGCCGACATGGCCTGCACCAGGTCGAGGTAGCCGTCGATGAGCGTGGCGAGCTGTTCGGGCGGAAGCCGCCTGTCGTCGGTCGAGATGTTGTGGACCAGCTTGCCGCGGTAGTTCAGCGTCGCGGCGAACACCACCTGGTTCGGGGCGGACGGCAGCTGGCCGCTCGGGAAGCGCAGCCACTCGGGGTCGGTGCCGGGATCGACCACCCCCATGTTGCTCACGACCACGCACGGCGGTCCGGCCGCGAGCGCAGCCGCGACGAGGGCCTTGCCTGCGACGAGGTCGACGACGTGCTCGACGCGGGTGAGGTGGAAGAAGAGCTCGGCCTCGCCCCGGCCGAGCGCCTCGCGGATCGTGGACGCGACCTCGGTGGCCAGTCCCCAGACGTCATTGACGTCGACCCGGTACGGCCGGCCCAGCACACCCACGGCCATCGACGGCGGCCGACCCGGGTCGTCGCTGGGCAGCGAGACGTCGGCCGGCACCGAGAGGTGCAGTGCCGTCGTCGGGTCGGCGTCGCAGAGGTGCCGTGCCACGGCGACCAGCCAGGCCGCACCGACCGTGGAGAACGCCCCGGAGCCGTGCACCTTCCCGGCCTTCACCAGGCTCGTCGCGCGTTCCTGGTCGAAGACCATCACCTGCAGACGGGAGCGCCGCTCCCCGCTGACATCGGGCCACCACGCCGGGCCGGGCTCGCCGATGTCGACGCTGCGGGTCTTCAGGTCACGGAGCACGTCGATCAGCGCGCGGCGGTCCTGCTGCCAGGGGAAGTCCTGCCGCGTCGCCGGCGCCTCCGACAGGGACTGCTGCTCGGGGATCTCCTGCCCGTCGAGGAACCGGACGAAGGCCTGGATCTCCGAGATCCCGATCCGGCCGTCGAAGAAGGAGTGGTGCCCGACGAACAGCACCCGGGAACTGCCCTCCGCCGGACTCCGCAGGTAGCGCAGGCGCAACGGCGTCCCGAGGTCGTAGCGGATCGCCGCTTCCTCGTCGTAGACCGAGTCCCACAGGTCCTCGGTGAGCTCGCGCGAGGTGAAGAACTCGCCGTCGGTGCCGGCATCGGCGATGGTGAGGTCCTCGCGGGCGACGGTGCGGGCGAGCACCCGCCGCGCCCGGAACTCCTGCCACCGCTCGGCGACGAACTCGACGTCGAAGCAGCGATCGAGGTCGGCGCTGATCAACACATTGGCCGGCCAGCACTGGTCGAGCAGCGTGTAGTACTTCTCGGCGACCGTCATCGATCGGTGGGAACCCACGGTTCACTCCTCCTGGGGGGTGGTGGCGGCGACATCCTGTCACGCGAGGCGTGGCCGCCCACCGCCTTCGTGAAGGAAACGGTTCGGGGACCCGCCAGTCACGGCCATGGCCCTGCTTGGATACTGGTCCGCATGATCCGGCTCCTCGAAGCGGCTGCTGCGAGAACGCCTTCGCAGCCCGCGGTCATCACCCCCGAAGGCGTCGTCTCGTACGACGACCTGCTCGCCGAGGCGCGGATCGTTGCTGCCGCTCTCACCCGTCGCGGGATCGCCCGGTTCGCGATCGTCGAGCCCGATGCGGCGTGGGTGTTGCGCCTGCTGGGCGGCGCTGCGGCCGCCGGGGTCGAGCCGTGCCAGTACCAGCCCGACATCGACGCCACCCAGTTCGCCGAGCAGTCCGCGACCCTGGGTCACGAGTTCGTCGTGAGTCGGCGCGAGGACTTGGTCGGGGACTTCACGGTGATCCGGCCGCAGGAGCTGCTCGCCGACGCCGGCGACGCGACCACCTCGTCGCTCGATGTCGCGACGGACGGCCCGCAACCGTTGATGATCCGCACCACCGGAACGACCGGCCTGCCCAAGGCGGCACGCCACGACTGGAGCGTGCTCGCGCGGACCGCCCAGGACGCGAAGCCGCGGCCCGAGCAGCGCTGGTTGCTCGCCTACGGCCCGCACCAGTTCGCGGGCATCCAGGTCCTGCAGCACGTCGTCTCCATCGGCGCGACCCTTGTCGCACCCTTCCCCCGGCAACCGCGCGACGGCCTCGAGGCCCTGCTGGCCGGAGACGTCACGTGCGTCAGCGCGACGCCGACGTACTGGCGCTTCCTGCTCGCCGAGGCCCGCAGCCGGCAGGCCGCCCTGCCGGAGCTGTCGCAGATCACCCTGGGCGGCGAGGCCAGCTCCCCCGACCTGCTCACCGATCTGCAGGCAGCCTTCCCGACGGCCCGGATCTCCCAGGTCTACGCGTCCACGGAGTTCGGCTCCATCGCCTCGGTGCGCGACGGCCGGCCGGGACTGTCGGCGTCCAGCCTGTGGAGCGACACCAACCCCGACGGCCTGCTGCGCGTCATCGACGGCGAGCTGTGGGTCCGCGCCGGCACCGGCATGCTCGGCTACGCCGGCGAAACCGCCGAGACCGCCGAGACCGACGAGACCGCAGCCGAGACCGGCTGGAAGCCCACCGGCGACCTGGTCGACCTGGTCGAGGACCGCGTGGTCTTCCGCGGCCGCACGTCCGAGGTGATCAACGTCGGTGGCGTGAAGGTGCATCCGTTGCCCGTCGAGGACCGGATCACCCCGCTCCCCTCGGTGGCCATGGCGCGCGTCTTCGGTCGCCCGAACCGCCTCACCGGCGCCATCGTGGCCGTCGAGATCGTGCCCGAGGGTGGGCTCGACGGCGCCGACACCAACGAGATCCGGCGCCAGATCAGTGCCGCCCTGGCCGACCTGCCGCCGGCGTGGCACCCCCGCAGCGTCAAGCTGGTCGCGTCGTTCGAGACCCGCGGGGAGAAGACCGTGCGGGGCCTGCAGGACTGACGGAAACCGGTGGGCACGAAGTCACTGGACCTGCCGACGACCCCTCCCTCCCGTCAGTTATCCTCCGCATGAACTGCTGGCCCGATCAAAGCCAGCTCCATCTGGCATGGAGGTCCGTTGCCGTCTGACTTCGCCTATCAATCGCTCCGGCGACTCGCCACTGTTCCCGGTGCCCGGCACCTGGTGCAGCGACTGCGCAACGAGCAGGACGAGATGCGCCTGGCCATCGGCCGGCTCGAGACGCACCTGCTGGACGTCCGGCCGGCGCCGACCACCCTCGAGGACGTGGAGTTCCGCGTGTTCTCGCAGTTCGGCGAGGACGGCATCATCCAGCACCTCGCCCGCACGACGAAGGTCCAGGACACGACGTTCGTCGAGATCGGGACCGGCGACTACCGCGAGTCGAACACGCGCTTCCTGCTCCAGAACAACAACTGGCGCGGCCTGATCATCGACGGCGGCGAGGAGCACGTGAAGTTCGTGCTCGGCACGAGCCTGAGCTGGCGCCACGACGTCGAGCCGGTGTCCGCGTTCGTCACCACCGAGAACATCAACGACCTGATCTCCGGTGGCGGTTTCACCGGAGGCCTGGGCCTGTTGTCGGTCGACGTCGACGGCAACGACTACTGGATCTGGGACGCGATCACCGTCGTCGACCCGGCCATCGTCGTGGTCGAGTACAACGCGCTCCTCGGACCCGACGCCGCCATCACGGTGCCGTACGACCCGGCGTTCGTGAACTCCTCGGCGCACTACTCGCAGCTCTACTTCGGCGCCTCGCTGGGTGCGTTCGTGCACCTCGCGAAGAGTCGCGGCTACCGGTTCGTCGGCTGTGCGAGCAACGGCGCGAACGCCTTCTTCGTCCGCGAGGACGTCGCCGGCGACCTGCCGGAGCAGACCGCCCGTTCGGGCTACCGCGAGAGCCGCTTCCTGACGGCGCGCAACGAGGACGGAACGCTGTCGCGGATCCGTTCCCGTGCGGACCGGATCGCGACGATCGGGCACCTGCCGGTCATCGACGTCACCACGGGCGAGACGACCACGGTCGCCGAGGCGGTCGAAGGCGGCGCCGGAGACAACGCATGAGGCACCGGCTTCGGGTCCTCAAGGCCAAGACCCTCGCCTGGCTCGGATTCCTCGGGCTGGTCGTGGCCGTGGCCCGTCGTCGGGTGGACCAGGTGTGGGTCGGCGACTCCAACTCGGTGCTGTTCGTCAGGGACAGCTTTCCGCCCCTCGGCGTCGGCAACGACGGCGACCGGCGCTGGGTCTGGCACCTCGGCCCGCGGCTGATGTTCTCGATGGCCCGGGACGACTTCAAGCCCGGCATGCACCGCGCGCTGCGGATCCTGCGACGGGTTCCGGGCAGCGACCGGGTCACCTGGTTCTTCAGCTTCGGCGAGATCGACGTGCGCTGTCACCTGGCACCGCACGTCAAGGAGAAGCCCGAACTGCCGTTCGTCCCGACCTACGTCGAGCGGGTCCGGCGCCTGGCTGCCGACCTCGGCGCGCCCCGCGCGTTCGTGGTGGTGCCCGTACCGCCGGCCCTCGACACCCTCATCGACGAAGCCTTCCCGATCAAGGGAACGCCGGCTGAGCGACTCGAGGCACACCGCCTCATGCGGGCCGACCTGCTGGCCGTCACGCGGGCCAACCAGACGGGCCCGACGATCCATGCCGTGGACCTGACCGATCTCCTGAGCGACGCCAGCGGCCACTTCCGTCCCGAGCTCACCTACGACGGCGTGCACCCGACGGACGCCGGCCGCACCCTGATCCGTGAGGGCGTCACGCGCAGCCTGCAGTCCACCTGATCCACCGCGCCCGACCACGCAGAAGGCCGCCGCCTCGTCAACGACGGGGCGGCGGCCTTCTTCTCCGTCAGGACAGGGTGCCGGGCACCAGCCGCTGGATCACGGCGCGGCCGCGGTCGTCGTCCTCGTGGACGACGGCGACGTCCCAGTACGTGCGCGCGCGGGCGGGCCCGGGCTGGTTGTCGAGCCCCTTGGCCGCCGTGGCGATCTCGTCGATGCTGGCCTGCCCGAGTGCCGCACCGCCGTTGTCCCACACAGCGACGTGGCGGTAACCGAGCTCGGCCAGCCGCGGCCAGACCGCGAGCGGGTCCAGGTCGGCCAGCCGCGTCAGGTACGGGTCGTACTCGAAGAACAGCACCGGACGCGCGTCCGCCCAGGCCTCGGCGATCGCCGGCACCAGGTTGACGTCGTAGCCGTCGGTGTCGGACTTGACCAGCCGAAGGTCACGGAAGGCGGGGTTGTCGTTGCGCAGTCGCGTCGCCGAGACCGTGGGCATGGCGTCGGTCGCCGCGCCCTTCACGAAACGGGTCGTGCCGCCGGTGCGGACGGCGGTGCCGCCGCTGCTGCCCTCGTCGACGACCAGCAGGGCCTCGACGACCGAGACCCGCTTGTCGTTGTCGACGTTGCGGTGCAGGAAGTCGAGGTAGGCCCGGTCCGCTTCGATGCACAGCACCTTGCCGTCGGCCGCGTTCAGGATCTGGACCGCGGAGTCACCCACGTTGGCGCCGACGTCGAGCACCGTCAGCGGCGGCGCTGCCTCGGCGAGGCCGCGCGCCAGCTCCACGAGGTTCTGCCCGTACAGCGGGCCCCAGGTGGCGTAGTCGGGCAACCGGTGCGACCACGGCAGGACCAGGCGAACGCCCTGGACCTCCCGGATGACCGGCCGGAACGGGAACCGGTCGCGAATCATCCAGCTCACGCGTCGCTTGGCCGTCGAGACAATCGCGTCGGGACGCATCATGCGTCGAGCTCCTTCTTGTGCTGCACGAGGCGACCGAGGTGCTCGATGTCGGCGTCGACCATCAGCTGTGCCAACTCGGTCGCGTGGGTCTTGGCCTTCCATCCCAGCACGGAGTGGGCCTTGGACGCATCACCGATGAGCGCGTCGACCTCGGTCGGCCGCTCGTAGGACTTGTCGTAGCGGACGTGGTCCTCCCAGTTGAGGCCCGCGTGGGAGAACGCCGCCTCGCAGAACTCGCGGACCGTCGCGCCGACACCCGTGGCCAGGACGAAGTCCTGCGGCTCGTCCTGCTGCAGCATCCGCCACATGCCTTCGACGTACTCGGGCGCGAAGCCCCAGTCGCGTACGGCGTCCAGGTTGCCCAGGTCGAGGTGGTCGGAGATGCCGAGCTTGATCGAAGCCACACCGAGGGTGATCTTGCGGGTCACGAAGCTCTCGCCGCGACGCGGCGACTCGTGGTTGAACAGGATGCCGGAGACCGCGAACAGGTCGTAGGCCTCGCGGTAGTTGATGGTCACCCAGTGGGAGTAGAGCTTCGCCGCGCCGTACGGCGACCGCGGGTAGAAGACCGTTGACTCGTTCTGCGGCGGCGGGGTCGCGCCGAACATCTCGGACGTGGAGGCCTGGTAGAACCGGCAGTCCAGCCGGGCGGCGCGGATCGCCTCGAGCAGTCGCAGCGTCCCGACCGCGTCCGTGGACGCGGTGTACTCGGGCAGCTCGAACGACACCTTGACGTGGCTCTGGGCACCCAGGTTGTAGACCTCGTGCGGGGCGATGTCACGCAACTGGTTGCTCAGGCTGACCCCGTCCGTGAGGTCGCCGTAGTGCAGATGCAGGTCTGCCGCTCCGTGCAGGTGATCGATCCGGCTGCGGTTCAGGGTCGACGACCGACGGACCAATCCGTGGACTTCGTACCCCTTTCCGAGCAGCAGTTCGGCGAGATAGGAACCATCCTGACCGGTGATGCCGGTGATGAGTGCGCGCTTCGTCACGGGGGCACAGTATCGTCGCGTCCCATGCGTCTCGTCGTGGATGCGGTCGTTGGGCTCCCCGGCAGCGTGGCGATCGTGCTTGAACACCTCACCCGGGGATGGTCCGAGACCTTCCCCGAGGATGAGATCACCGTCCTGTTCGGCCCGGAGAGCCACCGCTTCCCGTTGCCCGAAGGAGTTCGTGCGGAGGTCCTCGAACGGCCCCGCGGACCCGTCGGCGGCCTGTGGCTGCGATCGGTGTCGATCCGCAGGGCCGCGAAGCGCCTGCGCGCGGACGCCGTGATCGTGGGCGTTCCCGCTTCCGCACTGGCCGGCACCCGCGCGCCCCGGGGCGTGATCCTCTACGACCTCCGCTTCGAGCTGCGCCCCGACCAGTTCTCGCGCAAGGCCCGCATCGCCCGCACCATCTCGTGGGCATGGAGCCTGCGGCTCGCGGACGGCATCTTCACCATCTCCGAGCGAACGCTGACGGACTTCCGTGACCTGCACCCGGCGCTCGCCGCCCGGGCCGTCGCTGCGCCGCTCGGCTCCGACCATGCGTTGGCATGGACTCGTCCGCCGGCCGGCGACCGGCCCTATGCGATCGCGTTCGGGCACTTCAGCAACAAGAACGCCGACGCGGTCATCGCCGGCTGGGCGGAGTTCTGCGCGTCCTCCGGCCCCGATGGCCCGGGCTGGCTGCTCCGCCTCGTCGGCATGGGTTCCGCCGACCGCGCCGCCGCCACCGAGGAGGTACGACGTCTCGGCATCGAGGAGCACGTCGAGCTGATGCCCTGGCTGGACGACGATGCGTTCCAGTCCTGCTTCACCGGCGCCGGGCTCGTCGTGTTCCCGTCCGACTTCGAGGGCTTCGGACTCCCGGCGGCCGAAGCGCTGCGCCTCGGCATCCCGACCGTCATCTCCGCCGACCCGGCGCTCGCCGAGGTCACCGGCGGGCACGCCATCACGGTGCGCTCCACCACGGCCACGGACCTCGCCGACGGCATTCGCAGAGCCCTGGCCCTCACGCCGGACCAGCTCGCCGCAGGCCAGTCGTTCGCCCAGGCATTCACCTGGCGTCGTACCGCCGAGGTCATCAGGGCGGGGTTGCCGCCCGCGACTGAGTGACCTGCTGCTGTACTACCGTCCGACATTCCACCGCATCGGGAGAACGTGATGACCAACTCGCACGACTGCCCTGCCTGCGCAGGACCTCGCGTCCGCACGGCAGTCGCCTCCCGGGCAACCGGCCGGCGGATCAGCACGTGTCTCGACTGTGGCGTGCACTTCTGGCACGACCACGAGGACGCCGAGCGCCTCGAGGCCATCGAGCTCCAGATCGAGTGGTCGGACGACGACTACAGCGACTGGGTCGACATCAAGCGTGAGCAGGTGGGACCGGAGGCCTGGCGCGAGGCGCTGGGCTGGGTCCGCGATGCCCTGCCCGCCCGGGCCGCCGACACCGCACCGGTGCTGTACGACGTCGGGGCCGGCGACGGCGAGTTCCTCAGCGTCGCCCGCGACGACTTCGGCTTCTCGGTCACCGGCAACGAGATCGTCGCCGGCGCCGTCAAGCTGGCCAAGGACCGCCACGACGTCGACCTCGACCTCGGCGACCTGTCCAGCCTCGGGCACGTCGAGGACATCGACGCCGTCACCCTGTGGTGCGTGCTCGCGCACGTCACCGACACCGACCAGCTGCTCGCGGACACCCACACGATGCTGCGCCCCGGTGGCGTGCTGTTCCTGCAGACGCCGCACTGGACGAAGGCCGACACCATGGCCCACGCGGCCAAGCGCGTCACCTTCGGGCGGTTCAGCAAGGTGCCCGATCGCCGGATCGCCCAGCACCACTGGATCCTGCACACCCGCGAGAGCATCACCGCGCAGCTCACCCGACTCGGGTTCGTCGACATCGTTGCGGAGCCGCGGCTTCGCTACACCCTCACGTCGGAGGCCTACATCGCCTCGATGAACCCGCCGAAGTGGTCGGTCCGACCCGCCGCTCGACTGCTGGACCGGCTGATCTCCAGCCCGATCGCACCGCGCATCGTGCTGGACGTGCGGGCCCGCAAGGCCTAACGCGCCTCGCGACGCCCCGGGAGCGGAAGCTTCCCGAGGTAGGCCTCGTCCTCGTCGACGCCGGAGCGCAGGCGGGCGAGGTCCGCGGCGACCATCGCGTCGATCGTCTCCTCGAAAGTGGTCGCTGCACGCCAGCCCAGCGCCACCGCAGCAGGCTCCGGGTCGGCGACGAGTACGGCGGTGTCGGCCGGCCGGACGAGCGAGGGGTCCTGGTCGACGTACCCCTCGGCACTGCCGAGGCCCGCAGCGACGAAGGCGCGGTCGACCAGGTCCACCAGCCGGTGCGGGCGACCCGTGCCGATGGGCAGGTCCACGGGGACCTCGGCGTCGACCATCAACCGGATCGCCTCGACGTAGTCACCGGCAAAGCCCCAGTCCCGTACGACGTCCAGGTTGCCGAGGACGAGGCGATCCCGTCGACCCAGTGCGATCTCCGCCGCCCCCTGGGTGATCTTGCGGCTCACGAAGGTCACCGCTCGCAACGGGCTCTCGTGGATGTAGAGACGCCCGATCGACGCGGCCAGGCCGCGGTCACGCGCGTCCCGTACGACGTCCTCGGCCGCAGCCTTGGACCGCGCATAGGGACTGGCCGTCGCGTCGCCGCTGACCTCGGCCGACGAGGCCTGGAACAGGCGCACCTGCCGACCGGTCCGGTCACGCTGCGCGAGCAGGGCCGTGACCAGGATCTCCACGGCAGTCTGGTTGACCGCCTGCGTCAGCTCGGGCTCGTGCCAGCTGCGCCCGACCGAGCTCACCGCCGCCAGGTTGTAGACCTCGTCGGGCTCGACGTCCGCGACGAGCGCGCGCAGGCCGTCTCCGTCGCGCAGGTCGAGCGATCGCAGCTCGGCTCCGGCGAGGTAGGCATGGCGGGGCTGGTCGTCGATCGCACCGGAGACGGTCCCGACCACGCGGATTCCGTCCGCAAGGAGGGAGCGGGCGAGGTAGATTCCGTCCTGCCCCGCGACGCCAGTGACGAGGGCAGTGCGCACAGGCGCGAGTGTAGGAGACGACGAATCGGCAGAGTTGCCGGGAGCCGACTCCCACGTTGCCGCGTCACCGTGACGCAGGGCTGGTCTAGTCGTTGGTAGGTCATCGCTGGGGGGCGGTTCACATCATTCAGATCCTGAGGAGAATTTCATGAGTTCGGGCCCCGTAGACGTCCTGGTTGCCGGTGGCGGCGGATTCATCGGAGGACACCTCGTCGCTGATCTCCTCGCTCAGGGCAAGACCGTCCGCTCGATCGACGTCAAGCCGATGGACGAGTGGTACCAGGTGCACCCCGATGCCCAGAACGGCGTCGCCGACCTGTCGCTGCTCGCCGATGCCGAGGCAGCCACCGAAGGTGCGCGCGAGGTCTTCATGCTCGCCGCCGACATGGGTGGCATGGGCTTCATCGAGAACAACAAGGCGCTGTGCATGCTGACGGTGCTCACCAGCACCCACATGCTGCAGGCGGCGAAGAAGTTCGACGTCGAGCGCTACTTCTACTCCTCCTCCGCGTGCGTCTACGCCGCGGACAAGCAGACCGACACCGCGGTCACCGCGCTGAAGGAGTCCGACGCCTACCCGGCGCAGCCCGAGGACGGCTACGGCTGGGAGAAGCTCTTCTCGGAGCGGATGGCCCGCCACTTCACCGAGGACTACGGCCTGATCACCCGCACCGCCCGCTACCACAACGTCTACGGCCCCGAGGGCACGTGGACCGGCGGCCGCGAGAAGGCGCCCGCCGCCGTGTGTCGCAAGATCGCCGAGGCGGTCATCACCGGCAAGCACGAGCTCGAGATCTGGGGCGACGGCGAGCAGACCCGCAGCTTCATGTACGTCGACGACTGCGTGGAGGGCTCGCAGCGCATCCTGGCCAGTGACCTCGAGGTGCCGATCAACCTGGGCTCGGCCGAGCTGGTCTCCATCAACCAGCTCTACTCGATCGTCGAGGAGATCGCCGGCATCAAGTGCGAGCGGAAGTACGACCTCAGCGCGCCCCAGGGCGTGCGCGGCCGCAACTCCGACAACACCATGATCAACGAGGTCTTCGGCTGGGAGCCGTCGATCACGCTCGCCGACGGTCTGGCCAAGACCTATGCCTGGGTCTACGACCAGGTCAAGCGCGCCCACGGCTGACGAGGACTGAGCAGTTGCGGATTCTGGTCCACGACCACAGCGGACACCCCTTCCAGGCCGAGCTGAGTCGCGAGCTCGCCCGTCGGGGGCATGACGTCACCCACTCGTACGTCGAGGGCTACGTGTCCGGCAAGGGCAAGCTCGAGGCGGCACCCGGCGAGACGATCACGTTCGAGGGCATCGGCGGCGCCAAGCTGATCGACAACCAGCGGATGGCCCAGCGGCTCGTGCGCGAGGTCCGTCGTGGCTTCGAGCTGGTCCGCCACGTGCGTCGGGTGAACCCCGACATCACGATGATGTCGAACGTGCAGATCCCGACCCTGGTGATCTTCGCGTTCGCGATGGCCGTGCTGCGCAAGCCGTGGGTGCTGTGGCACCAGGACGTCTACGCCATCGCCGTGAAGTCCTTCAGCGGCAGCAAGCTGCCCAAGCACTTCGCAGTCGTGGCCTGGGCCTTCGAGGTCGCCGAACGCTGGTGCTCCCGCCGCGCCGCCGCGATCGTCGTGATCGCCTCGTCGTTCGTCCCCGTCCACGAGAAGTGGGGTACGGCGGCCAAGGTCACCGTGATCCCCAACTGGGCGCCGCTCGACGAGATCCGGCCGGTCGAGCGCAAGAACGACTGGGCGATCGAGCACGAGGTCGACGACGTCCGCACCCTGGTCTACTCCGGCACGCTCGGCCTCAAGCACAACCCCGAGTTGCTCGTCCACCTCGCGAAGGCGACCGCCGACGCCGGCCAGCCGGTCCGACTGGTCGTCGTGAACTCCGGCCCCGCCGTCGACGTACTCCGTGCCGAAGCGGAGCGGCTGGACGTGCCGATCACCCTGCTGCCGTTCCAGCCGTACGAGCGCCTGCCCGAGGTCCTCGGCAGCGGCGACGTCCTCGTCGTCCTGCTCGAGAAGGAGGCCGGGGCGTTCTCGGTCCCCTCGAAGACGCTGTCCTACCTGTGTGCGGGGCGACCGGTCCTGGGCCTGATGCCCGCCGAGAACCTCGCCTCGTCCCTGGTGACCCGTGCGGGCGGGCTGGTCCTGCCGCCTGCCGAGGCCTCCGTCGCCGAGGCCGGCGCCTGGCTCGTCCAGGTCCTCCAGGACGACGAGATGCGCACCGAGCTCGGTGAGGCGTCGCGTGACCTGGCGGAGCAGGAGTTCGCTCTCGACGGCTGTGCCACGAAGTTCGAAGGGCTCCTGCGCACCCATGTCCGGGCGCGCGGCGCGGGTTCGTCCCGCCTCGGCTGAAGGTCCCGCCTTCAATCCTGCAAGTGATTCGTACCCCATCGGCCACTCGCTCGTTGGGCTGGGTGCAGGGTCCCCCACCCCGCATCGGGACGACCACAACTCGGGTCTGGTCTGTGGCAGGAGGTAGCAGTTGAAGAAGCGCGCGTTCGACGTCGTCGTGATCAGCCTGGCCGCCGTCGTCTGGGTACCTGTGGTGGCCGTTGCCGCCGCAGCCGTGCTCCTCTTCTCAGGTCGACCCATCTTCTACCGCTCCCGCCGTTGGGTGGGGCCGAAGACCGTCATCGAGATGGTCAAGCTCCGCGTGATGGTGCGCGACGCGCACAAGGTCACCGCACCCGTCGACAGCGGCAGGTTCCTCAACACCCCGCACGACTCCCCGCTCTACACCTCGGTCGGCCGCGTGCTCGACCGCCTCGGACTCAACGAGATCCCCCAGTTCGTCCACGTCCTCAAGGGCGAGATGAGCATCGTCGGCGCCCGCCCCCTGACCGACGCCGTCCGCGGTGCGCTCACCGACCAGCACGCCGACATCGACTCGCGCTGGGAGACCCCGGCCGGCCTGACCGGACTGCCGCAGCTCGTCGGTCGGTGCTCGCTGACCGACGACCAGCGCCTGGAGCTGGAGTCGGCGTACTCCCGCCAGAGCGCAGCCAGCCCGAGCATCGCGCTCGACTTCAAGATCCTGCTGTTCACGGTCCTCATCACCTTCGGCGTCCGCAAGCCGATGTCGTTCGACGAGGCGCTCCAGCTCGCGGCCCCGCGCCGCCAGCGCTCCACCGTGCACATGCCCGACCTGGCGCCGCA
>NZ_JBMCZA010000212.1:3909-9204 GCF_048654705.1 Nocardioides sp. CPCC 206348 | reverse complement strand
CCCCTGACAGAGACGAACGGCGGCGCACCCCGAGGGGTGCGCCGCCGTTCCTGCTTTCCGGCCGGTGGACCGGTCAGCGCATCTGGATCGCGACCTGGCCGAAGTAGTACCAGGAGTGCGCGAGCACGTCGTACTCACGCTGGTAGGCGGAGCAGTAGTTCTCCAGCGCCTGGAACTCGTTGAGCACCGACGAGAACTCGTCGAAGACCACGATCGTGCCGGGCACCAGCAGCGCGTTGAGGCGGGTCAGTACGTAGAGCGCCGAGGAGTAGAGGTCGGCATCGATGTGCACGATCAACCGGGACTCGGGCGTGAACTTCTCCAGGAACGGGTCCACGCTCTCCTGGAACCAGCCGGCGATGAACTCGACGCGGTCGTCCTCGATGTCCGGCAGGGCGCCGTTGACGTCGAAGTGCGACTTGACCATCTTGTTGTCGAACCGCTTCCAGGTCTCGGGCAGGCCCTCGAAGGAGTCGAAGCCGTAGAACCGGGAGTCCGCGTTCTTGTTGAGGTTCGCCCAGTGGCGCAGCGAGTTGCCCTCGAACACCCCGAACTCGAGGTAGTCGATCGGGTTGTCACCGATCAACGTCGCGTGGAGGTGGTCGTACATCTGCTCGCGGTGGTCGAAGGCGGGGGTGCCTTCCGGGACGTGCGCACGGCGCCAGGTCTCGATCTTGGGCAGGTTGACGACGGTGTCGAGCCGGAGGCTGTCTCTGCCCACCTTGGCAATGACGACCTTCGACTTGAGGCGAGCTTTCGCCATGGCGCGCTGTACTGCAGAAGGCATGAGGGGTCGCTCCGCGCGGCGATGGTCGGGAGGTCGCCGCTTCGGCAGAAGCATAGGGGCTGGTGGATCCCCCGACCTGCACTTGGACAGGGTTGCGCAGCCGAGCCGATCCGGTCGCGGATCAGCGGATCCGCGCCGCGGCCCGCGCCGCTGGCTCTGGTTTGCCCGAGGTCATGCGTGCCTGGATGGCGAGCAGGATCGCAGGCGCCATCGGCACCCACAGGGTCCGGTCCTCGAGGCCGGGGAAGGTCGGTGTGATGGCGATGAACGCCCACACGACGTAGCCCAGCCGGCGGTTCGGATGGTTGCCGATGATCGGGCGCGCGAGGGTGAACAGCACCATGAGGTAGCCGAGCAGGCCGATCACACCGGTGCTCGAGGCGACGCCGAGCACCACGTTGTGCACGAACAACGCGTCCGAGAACCCGTTGCCGACGAACGGATGCTGCAGGAAGAGGTCGATGCCGAAGTCCTGGGCCTCGGTGCGGGCCCGGTCGGCACCCAGCGCGTCGGCCGACCCGGCGAGCCGGGCGATGGCCGAGCCCTCGCCCGAGTTGCCGACGACGAACGGGAGCGCGAAGACGAACAGCGCACCCAGGACGGCGAGCAGGAAGCCCTTGAGGGCGGACCGCTCGACGAACGGGATCATCAGGACCAGTCCCGCGAGCACGGCAGCGCCCGCACGGCTGCCGCTCGCGACGACGGACCCCACGCTCGCGGCCATGGCCAGCGCCACCACGACGCGGTACCAGACGGCGTCATTGCGACGCCACAGGTACATCAGGGCGGCGAACGCCATCACGCCCGCGCCACCGAACTCGTTCGGGTGGTGCGACAGGCCCTGGTAGCGGTTGCCGACCCCACCACCGATCGGCGCGTAGAGAGTGCTGGCCATCTGCCCGACGACGTAGCTCCAGAGGAGGACGTCGACCATCCTCCAGGTCGGCGACCACAGCGCGAACAGGCCGAGGAGACCGACGATGACGATCAGCCACTGGACGAACTGGACCGAGCTGATCAGCGGATCCGGCGAGAAGAGGGTCGACAGCGTGCCGGTGATCATGATCAGCGAGATGCCGATCGTGTAGGCCAGCGGGAGCTTCAGGGAGCGTCGCAGGAGGGTCGGGACCAGGAGCATCACCGCGAGGCCGAACAGGACATCGGTGATCGAGATCGGGCTCTCGGCCCCGCCGGGCGAGATGCCCTTGTTCATGGGCGCGGTCGCGAACGCGCCCATCATGGCGAGGAATGCGAGCCGCTCCCGGCCGAGGACGGCCAGCAGGAGCAGCATGATCGCCATCAGGCTCGCGGCGATGGCCGCGATGGGGCCGCGTGCCGCGACGTAGACCAGACCGACCGCGACCAGGACCAGGAGCCCGGTGACCAGGCGCGTCTCGAGGACGCCGGTCGTGCCGTCACCCGACGGCGCTCTCGGCGTGCGCGCGACTGTCTGGTTCGGCACGGGTCTCCTCTGCACGGCAGCCGTCCCGCTGGACGACCGGGGCGAGTCTAACCGTGCGCGTACCCCGCGCGCGGGAGCGTGTTCATCCCCCGGCGAACGGCGGCAGGAACTCCACCGTGTCCCCCGGTCGTACGACGACCGCGGCCGGGTCGCCGGACGACACCGGGCGGTCACCGACCAGCACCGAGCACGCCTTGACGACGTCGGGAAGACGCCCGTCGGGGTGGCGCCGCACCACCTCGGCGACCAGTTCGGTCAGGGAGACCGGACCCGGGACGTCGATCTCCTCCTCGGGCACCCCGGCAGCAGATCGTGCGGCCGCCCAGTAGCGCACCCGGATGACCTGCATCTCATTCACCGTCGTGTCCTTCCCCGTTGCACCGTTGTTTCGGTATCGTCCCCCATAGGAAAACCGGCCGGGACCCAGCGTTGCGTTTCGGTCTCACACCCGGCACGCGCCCACGCGTCGCCAGTGAGGAGACCCGAATGAGCACTCTCCTGCTTCTGACCAGCGCGTTGCAACCGTCGGCCGAAGTACTGCCCGGTCTCGCCCTGCTCGGCCACCAGGTCAAGATCCTGCCCGCCGAGGGCAGTGCCCTCCTCGAGGCGCCCGAGTCCGACCTGGTGCTCGTCGACGGACGTCACGACCTGGCCAGCTCCCGTGACCTGTGCCGCCTGATCCGCACCACCGGCACCGAGGTGCCCGTGATCCTCGTGGCCACCGAAGGTGGCCTGGCCGTGGTCAACCACGACTGGGGCATGGACGACGTCGTGCTCCACACCTGCGGTCCCGCCGAGCTCGAAGCCCGGATCAAGCTGGCCATCGGCCGGCTCGCTGCGGCTCGCGACGCGGCCGACCCCGACGCCCACGTGATCCGTTCCGGTGAGGTCGTCGTCGACGACGCGACGTACACCGCGAAGGTCGGCGGCCGGGTGCTCGACCTGACCTTCAAGGAGTTCGAGCTCCTCAAGTTCCTCGCCCAGCACCCGGGGCGCGTGTTCAGCCGCCAGCAGCTGCTCCAGGAGGTCTGGGGCTACGACTACTTCGGTGGTACCCGCACTGTCGACGTCCACGTGCGTCGCCTCCGCGCCAAGCTCGGCCCCGAGAACGAGACGCTCATCGGGACCGTCCGCAACGTCGGCTACCGGTTCGTGCTCCCGTCGAAGGACGCCGAGACCGACGCCGCACGGATGGCTGAGCGCAACTCGCTCGACGCCTGAGGTCCGCTCAGTCGGAGGCGTCGGGCTGCTCGTCGAAGTGGTCGCTGGTGTGCATCAACCGCGTGATCTCGTTCCTGAGGTCCGGTCCGATCTCACCCCAGCCCTCCTTGTATCCGTAGACCGACGCCAGTGAACGCGCGTCGTAGTCGCCGTTGAAGATGTCGACGTCGGCACAGGTGATCAGGGACGGGTGGGCGACGCCGACCGCGGCCGAGATGCGGGTCAGCTCCTTGCGCATCGTCCGGAGGTAGACGCCTGCGCGGTCCGCCTTGGACGTCACGTCGAGGCCGCGGACCAGCCAGGGGTTCTGGGTGGCGACACCGGTCGGGCAGTGGTCCGTGTGGCACTTCTGCGCCTGGATGCACCCGATCGAGAGCATCACCTCCCGCGCCACGTTGATCATGTCGGCACCGAGCGCGAACGCGACCACCGCGTTGTCGGGCAGGCCGAGCTTGGCAGACCCGATGAAGGTGATGTCATCGGTGAGCCCGAGCTCGGCGAAGGTGCCGTAGACCCGCGAGAAGCCCATCCGGTACGGCAGCGAGACCGAGTCGGCAAAGATCAACGGCGCCGCACCGGTGCCGCCTTCCCCGCCGTCGAGGGTGATGAAGTCGACGCCCCGGTCGCGCGGCGACATCAGGCGGGCGAGGTCTTCCCAGAAGTCCATCGCGCCGACGGCCGACTTGATGCCGACTGGGAGGCCGGTCTCGGCGCCCAGCATCTCGACGAAGTCGAGCATCGAGTCGACGTCGTGGAACGCTGTGTGCCGCGACGGGGAGGAACAGTCCTTGCCCTCCGGGATGCCGCGAATGGCCGCGATCTCCGGCGTCACCTTCGCTGCCGGCAACAGGCCACCGAGACCTGGCTTGGCGCCCTGGCTCAGCTTGATCTCCAGGGCCTTGACCGGCGCCGTCTCGATCATCGCCTTGAGCTTGTCGAGCGAGAAGTTGCCGGCGTCATCACGGCACCCGAAGTACGCCGTACCGATCTGCACGATCAGGTCGGCGCCGTTGCGGTGGTACGGCGAGATCGATCCCTCGCCGGTGTTGTGCAGGCACCCCGCCGCAGCCGCCCCCTTGTTGATCGCGGTGATCGCGTTCGAGGACAACGACCCGAAGCTCATCGCCGAGACGTTGACGACCGACTCCGGGCGGAACGCCTTGGCCCGACCGCGTGGACCGCCCAGCACCTTGGCGCTGGGCAGGGTCCAGTTGTGGTCCTGGTCGCTCGGCAGCTTGTCGGCGAAGGTGCGCTGCTTGATGTACGCATGGCCCTGGGTGTGCTCGACGTCGAGGTCGGTCCCGAAGCCGAAGTAGCTGTTCTGCTCCTTGCTGGACGCATAGATCCAGGTGCGCTGGTCGCGACTGAACGGCCGTTCCTCGTCATTGCCCGTGACGATGTACTGCCGAAGCTCCGGACCGATGGTCTCCAGCCAGTACCGGGCGTGAGCCACGACCGGGAAGTTGCGCTGGAGAGCGTGCTTCTTCTGGACGAGGTCGCGTACCGCGACCGCGCCGAGGGCCACGGCTGCCCCACTCACCGCGTGGCTGAGTTTCATGGGCCAGTCCTACAGCGTCACGGTGTCACATGTAAACGGTCTGTGGCGATCGGGTTCGGTCGCAGGTAAACCCGCGCGATAGCGTCGAGGGGTGGCCATCGACGACCTGCTCACCGGCGAGACCGCCCTCGCTGCCATCGCCGACGTCCGCCGGGCCTCCCGTGAGCACGACGGCGCGGACCCCCTCGACGAAGCCGCCCACCTGCGCCTCAAGCACCACGGCCTCGACGGCCTGGGCGCCTG
Organism: Nocardioides sp. CPCC 206348; assembly: GCF_048654705.1. NCBI lineage: Bacteria > Bacillati > Actinomycetota > Actinomycetes > Propionibacteriales > Nocardioidaceae > Nocardioides > Nocardioides sp. CPCC 206348. The sequence continues at coordinate 3,933 of NZ_JBMCZA010000212.1, read as the reverse complement.
GGTGACCAGGGACGGCTTCGCCCT
>NZ_JBMCZA010000212.1:2231-3845 GCF_048654705.1 Nocardioides sp. CPCC 206348 | reverse complement strand
GCCGACCTTGCCTGTGCCGCACCGGGGCCGCTGGCCGCGTGGTCCCACGGTGACCACCCCGCTGCCGCCGCGCTCGCGGGGCCCCTCGGATTCGCCCGCACGAGGGAGCTGTGGGTGATGCGCCGACCGACCGCCGTACCGCTCGCGGCGGCGGAGCCGCCTGCAGACGTGTCGATCCGTGACTACGGCTCCGGCGACGCCGCGGAGTTCCTGGCCGTCAACGCCGCCGCCTTCGCCCACCATGCGGAGCAGGGCGACCTCGACCTCCACGGACTCGAGGAGCGGATGGCCGAGCCCTGGTTCGACCCCGCCGGTCTCCTCCTGGCCGTCGACCGTGGCGGCCACCTGCTCGGTTTCCACTGGACCAAGCAGCATGACGCGTCGACGGGCGAGGTCTATGTCGTCGGCGTGGCGCCTGCCGCGCAGGGCCGCGGGCTGGGGCGCGCGCTCACCCTCGCGGGCCTGCACCACCTCGCGTCACGCGGAATCGAGGAGGTGCTGCTGTACGTCGAGTCGGACAACGTCGCGGCACGCCATCTGTACGACGGCATCGGCTTCACGCACGCTCCGACGGACACGCATGTGCAGTACCGCCGCTCGGACGTTCTGGAACATGCACCGTAACTCCGGCAGGCATGAGTAGATTTACCCTTCATGACTTCGTTCACTGACGGCGAGCCCGAGTCCGAGGACTCCGGGCACGCCGACGCGCCCTCAGGACGCGGTCGTGGACGACGCAACCGCCTGTGGCGGCGCCATGACCAGGACGCGCCGGCCGTCGGCGAGCTCGAGCCTGACGAGATCCAGGAACTGCTGCGCCGCAGCCACACCGCCGCCGTGCTGGACGCCGGCAGCGAGGCGCACCCCAGCGCCCCGGCGCTCCACGACCCCGACGGACTCGTTCCCGAGGACCCGGACAACATCGCGGCGCGCGTCGCCCACCGGGCCCACCCCATCGCCGAGCCGGCGCCAGGCACCGACGACGTCGACTGGGGCTCCCTGGTCAGCCCGGCCGCACTGACCGGGACCGACGCCGACGACCTCGAACCGCCCGTCGTCCCGGCCGACCCTGCGCAGGGCGCTCATTCCGGCACCGCGGACTGGGCGGACGTCATCGACCGTGCGGTGGGTCGCCGGATCGCCGACCTGCCCGTCGAGGAGACCGTCGACATCGAGGCCGTCGCCACCGGGCGCGGCCTGTCCGAACGGCTCGAACGCCTGCGGGTGGACTCCCCCGCGGACGAGAGCGCCGCGATCACCGACGACGAACCCGTGGACGAGCCGGCAGCAGTGCCCCCGGCGCAGCCGGTCGACGAGGAACCGATCGACCCGAACGACTGGTCCGCCATCATCTCCCGCGCCACGCGGCGCCCGACGATCGATCCGCTGACGGACCCGCTGGAGCCCACGCCCGAAACGCTGCCCCTCGGGATTCTCGACGAGCAGGCCACCGCTCCGGGCGAGCCCGACGTCGAGGCGGAGGTCCCAGCAGAGGTCGCAGCAGAGGTCCCCGCTGAAGTGGTCGAGGAAGCCGTCGAGGCCGAGGTCGTAGCCGAACCGGTGATCGACTTCCTGTCCCCGGAGACGGCTTTCGAGGATCCTGCCGAAGCGGCG
>NZ_JBMCZA010000212.1:0-2162 GCF_048654705.1 Nocardioides sp. CPCC 206348 | reverse complement strand
GCGGACGTCGAGGAGACGCCGGACCACGCTCCCGAGGAACGTTCACTCGGCGACCGGGTGACCGACGAGGTCGCCGGCCAGCGCGTCATCGCGGCCGCTGTCGACGGAGGCTTCGCCGAGCCCATTCCCGCCCCCGCCCCCAAGGGCCTGGCCCGGTTGCGGCGCCGGGGCAGCGGGCCGAGCGCGGCGCCCAAGCCGGACGCACGTGTGATCCCGGACTTCGTCGATGCCCCGATGCTCGAGGAGCCGATCCCGAATGCCGACGGTCCGCGCGACGTCCCGCGCCGACCCTCCGAGGTGCTCGCGCACGCCCGCGCCGAGATCGAGGCCGAACTGACCCCGACCGTCGTACCGACGGACGGCGACGAGGAACGCGACAGCGCCGCTCCCGAGGGGCCGGACAACGCCGAGGTCGTGGCCGCGCTGGCCGCCCGCCTGCGCCGCGACGCCGAGCTGGCCGCGGCCGAACAGGCGGCCGAGCGCCTCGTCGCGGAAGAAGCCGCGCAGCGGGCCAACGTCGCTCGCGCCGAGGCCGACCGCCTCGCGCAGGAGCAGGCGGAGACCGCGGCGACCGCTCACCGAGCCCGGGTCGAGGCCGAGGAGCTCGCCCGCGCCGAGTTCGCCGCGCGCGAGGCAGCCGAGCGCGCCGCCCGCGAACGCGCCGAATCCGCCGACGCCGAGACCGCCCGCCGCGAAGAGGCCGAGCGGCACGCGATCGAGCAGGCCGAACGCGCCTCCGCGGCCCACGCCGAACGCTGGGCCGCCGAGGACCGGGCCCGTGAACAGGCCGAGCTCGCCGCCGCGGCCGCCGCCGCACGTCAGGTCGCCGAGGCCGCGGCCGAGCAGCACGCCGCCACCGCCCGCCAGGCCCACGACGACCGCGCGATCGCCGAGGAACGCGCCCGCGTCATGGCTGAAGCAGCGGCCGTCAGCGCAGCCGAGCACGCCGAGTTCGCACGACGCATGCTCGAAGAGCGTGCAGCGACCGAGCGAACCTCCGCCGAGATCGCCCAGGCCCGCGCCCTCGCCGAGGACGCAGCCCGGCAGCAGGCTGCGCTCGCCCAGGAAGCCCACAAGGCAGCCGAGGCAGCCGAGGACCGCGCCCGGCTGCTCGCCGAACAGGCTGCCGCCAGCGCCGAGGAGCACGGCGCCCTCGCCCGCCAGGCCGTGGAGGGACGCGCCGCTGCCGAACAGGCTGCTGCTGACCACGCGCGCCTCGCCCAGGACGCACACGAGTCGCGTCGGGCAGCCGAGCAGGCCGCTCTCGAACAGGCCGATCTCGCGCGCATCGCACTCGAGACCGCCGAGGCCGCTGAGCGCCGGGCCGAGGAAGCCGCCGAACGCGCCGAAGTACAGGTCGCGGCACGCGTGGCGGCCGACGAATCCGCAACCCAGCAGGCGCAACGCGCCGAGGAGGCCCACGAGGCCCGGCGCCTTGCCGAGGTCGCCGCGCGCGAACAGCTCGAGCTCGCCGCTGAAGCGCAGGCAGCGGCAGCGTCCGCCCACGCCTCTGCGGCCTCCCTCGCCGAGGAGAACCGTGCTGCGACCGAGGCGCTGACCCTCGCGGCCGAGTTCGCCGCGGGCGCGACGCAGGCCCGCATCGACGCCGAGACCCGCGCCGCAGCAGCACTGGCCGAGCTCGAGGCGTCGGCCGCCGTCCACACCCAGGCCGTGAGCAGCCTGCAGTCCGAGCTGCTCCAGGCGCAGGAAACCGCACTCGAGCATGCCCGGGCGCGCGCCGAGGCCGAGGCCATGGCGGCCGCCCAGACGCAGGCACGCGCCGAGGCCGAGGCCCTCGCTGCCGAGCAGGTGCGCGCACGTGCGGACGCCGAGGCACGCGTCACCGAGATCGCCCAGGAACGCGAACAGGCGATCACGGCCGCAGCGCTGGCTCGCGCCGAGGCCGAGGCGCTCGCCGCTGAACAGGCCGCAGCACGGGCCGACGCCGAAGCGCTCGCCGCAGCACGCGCCGCGGACAGCTCGCGTGCCGCCGAGCTCGCCCACGAACACGAGGTGGCCGCTGCCGACGCCGTGACTGCCCGGGCGCAGGCGGAGGCACTCGCCGCCGAGCAGGCAGCCGTTCGCGAGGCAGCCGAGGCCCGCGCCGCGGAGCTCGCCCAGGAACGCGACCGCGCCGTCGCCGAGGCCGAGCGTGCCCGCGC
>NZ_JBMCZA010000211.1:54777-55198 GCF_048654705.1 Nocardioides sp. CPCC 206348 | reverse complement strand
GCGCCCCAGCCGCGGACGTCGTACCCGATCTCGGCGGCGGCGCCGCGGCCGAACTTCAGCGCCGGCGCGGCGTAGGTGAAGATCTCTTCGCGGTGGTGGAGGTTCTCGAAGTTCACCTGTGCACGGTAGGGCATCTCAGCCCGGGCGCGGGAACGACATCGGCCCCAGCTCCGCGACGATCCGGTCGACGAAGTAGGCGACGCCGGCCGCAGCGGGGTGCACGCCGTCGGTACCGATGTAGCGGTCCTGGTTGCCGTCACCCTTCGGGTTCACGATCGAACCCGTGCCGGTGAACCACCGGTCGGTGTAGGGATCGATGAACCCGACGACGTTCTGGTGGCGGCCCACCGTGGCGGCGAGGTTCGCCGTCATCGCGCGGGCCCGGGCATCCCAGTAGGGCGTCTGCCAGATCCCCAGCGGC
>NZ_JBMCZA010000211.1:52631-54767 GCF_048654705.1 Nocardioides sp. CPCC 206348 | reverse complement strand
ACGTTCTGGTGGCGGCCCACCGTGGCGGCGAGGTTCGCTGTCATCGCGCGGGCCCGGGCGTCCCAGTACGGCGTCTGCCAGATCCCCAGCGGTTCGATGCCCACGAGCACGACCGGGAGGTCCGGGCGGATCCGTGCGACATCGGTGAGGAACCTGTTGACGGCCTCCGCGTGTGCCGTCGCCGAGTACGACGGCGCGGACGCGTCGTTGATCGAACCGTTCACCAGCAGGACGTCGATGGGCGCCCGCGCGATCGCGTCCAGCCGTCGCGGCGAACCGAAGACGCCGGGTTGGTACTCCCCGTACGTCGGACTGGAGGAGGGCGACAGGTAGCCGGTGCCGGCCTCGGCCAGGTTCCACACCCGGAAGCCGGTCCGGGTGCCCAGCATCGGCGCGGCGGCCCGGCTGTGGCAGAGGGCCTCGGCGCAGAGGTCGAAGAAGGAGTCCGACAGCACCCCCACGGTCAGGGGCGGCGTGGCTGCCCTGACCACCACGTTGTCGGCGGCGGGAGCATCGACGCCGGTGAAGACCAAGGGACCGGCGAAGCGGACGGTGACGGTCTTCCGCTCGGGCAGCTCGATGGTGATCCAGTTGGGTGCGTACCCCGTGGTCGGGCTCTGGCTGGGGATCGGCTGCGCGGCGACGGGGCGCCCGTCGACCCACACCATCGCGTCCATCGTGCGGGTGCCCTGGTAGGCGATCGCGAAGCGCTTGGCGGTGACGGTGAAGCTGACGTCGGCGTTCTTGACCGACGCGTTCGTGCCGGGATACTCCGCCCCGGTGCTCGCCCTGGCCCAGTCCTGTCCGTAGGCGATGCTGGCCACGGTGAACGCCGGTTTGGGCGTCAGGGAGTGGGTGAACGCGCCCGGTACGTCCCAGCGGATCCGCGTCGTCGTGCCCCAGGCGGGCGCCACGAGCCCCGCCGTGTGCCGGACCTGTGTGGCCGGCCACGGGCTGTCGGAGGCAGGCACCATCAGCTCGGCGAACGTGGTCCGGGGTTGCGTCACGGCCGGCACGGGCAGCGCCGCACTGACCACGTCAGCAGCCGCGACGCCGGGCGCCTCGGCGTGGACGGCGACCGTCAGCGCCCGCGCCGCGTCGTCCCCCGCGACGACGTACGTGCTCGCGGTGGCACCGGTGATGGGCTGGCCGTTGCGGCGCCACTGGTAGGTCGTCGAGGTGGGCGCCGGGCTCCAGCCCGCGAACTCGACGTGCAGCTCCGCTCCGACGGCAGCCCGGCCGACGATCTCCGGAGGCGGCCCCGAGAACGTGCCCGGCACCACCTGCCCGGTGGGACGGCTGTCGCGGTAGGTCGGTGTGGTCGCCGACGGCGGGAACCCGATGGCCGTCGCCGTCAGGCGACGGCCCAGGTCCTCGGCCCTGACCGTGTACGACGACCCGCTGGCGCCGGTCCAGACGCCGTCGCGGTTCCACCGGAACCCGACACTGGCCGGCGTGGGCGTCCAGGCACCGACACTGGCCCGCAACACGGAGCCGACGGTGTGGCTGCCCGTGACGGTCGGCAGGGTGACCGTCGTGAACGGCGGGTTGCCCGGCCCGAGCACGAAGAAGCCGAACGGGTCCGAGGTGACGGCCGACCGGTCCCCGGCGGCCGGCCGGAGCGCCCGCAGGTAGAAATATCCGCCGCGGTCGTAGGGGGCAGTGGTCAGCGGGACAGTGGCGAACCAGGTGGTCCCGTCGGTCGTGACGGTGGCCGTCACCGGTCGCCACTCCTGGCCCGACAGCCGTCCCTGGACCACCTGGGGCATGGCGTCAATCGGCGCCTGGCCCCACAGGACCACCTCGCCGCCGGCCTGCGGGAGCACCGTCAGCGACCCGATCGTGATCGAGGGGGCAGCGGTCGCTGGGCCGGCCAGGGCCGCCAACGAGGTCGCACAACCGAGGACGACGACGAGCAGGGCCCGACTGATGAACCGCACAAAGATCTCCGATCCCCTCCCCAAGGGGCACCCGAGAGCCGCGACGCTAGCAGGTCAGGCGTCGCCTGCGGCGGCGATCGCCGCACGTACCGATCCGTAGACCTTCAACGTCCCGGCCTCGATGTCGGCCAGCGGCACCCAGGCCACCGCGTCCGTCGTACCGCCCTGTTCGACGACCCGGGGCTCCCCGGCGCCG
>NZ_JBMCZA010000211.1:52022-52621 GCF_048654705.1 Nocardioides sp. CPCC 206348 | reverse complement strand
GTCCCGGCCTCGATGTCGGCCAGCGGCACCCAGGCCACGGCGTCCGTCGTACCGCCTTGTTCGACGACCCGGGGTTCCCCGGCGCCCACCGTGGCGCGGTAGATGATCCCGATCGCGTGGAAGTCCTCGGCGCGACCATTGGGCGCCGTACCCGTGAAGTGGTGGTCGAGCACCGTCAGCAGGTCGTCCGCCTCACCCTCGAGCCCGCACTCCTCCCACAGCTCGCGACGCACGGTGTCGCTCGGCGTCTCGCCGTGGTCGATCCCGCCACCGGGCAGGTGCCAGGTCCCCGGATCGGGCGCGAGGTCGGACGTACGGGTCAACAGGATCGCGCCGTCGCGGACGACGTAGGCGTAGGCGGCGGCGCGCTGCCGCTGCCTGATCCGGTACGACGACAGGGCCTCGTTCACGAGCCCGACCGTCGGCACGGTGCCGTCCAGCACCTCGGCGATCGGCTTCCATGCCGCCTCGGCGGTCGAGCCGTCGACCTCGGTGACCCGGGGCTTCGGGGAGTCCGCCGGCACCCAGCCTTCGTAGACGATCCGAACCGAGTGGGCGTCGACGCGGCGACCGCGGCGCCAGGAGTCGGCGACGTGCAG
>NZ_JBMCZA010000211.1:49798-51972 GCF_048654705.1 Nocardioides sp. CPCC 206348 | reverse complement strand
CGACCAGAGCTCCTTCGTGGTGACCTTCTCCGAGAGCCGCGAGAGCAGGATCTGGTCGTCGCGGACGATCACGGCGTAGGCCGCCAACCGTTGCACCCGCTGACCCATGTCCACCACCCTAGCCACCGCCGACTTGGGGTTTGTCACCGCCGACTTGGGGTTTGTCACCGCCGAGGCGTCGACAACGCACAACTCGGGGGTGACAAACCCCAACTCGCGCTCAGGAGAAGGGGGGACGTGCGTCGCGGGCGAGCGAACGACGGCCGGCCCAACGCCAGACACGCGCGGAACGGTCGCGGTCCTCGTCGGTCACCAGGTTGCCCATCCAGCGCAGCGCCAGGGTCATCAGCAGGTCCGAGCGCATCCCGATCGGGCCGAGCGCGGGGAGCAGGCGTGGGACGGTCACCAGGCCCGCGAGACGGCGCGCGACGGAGAAGGACTCGCCGTAGTGCTCACGCAGCAGCGCCGGCCAGGCCTGGCTGAGGTCGATGTCGGGCGTGTCGGCCAGCAGGTCGGCGATCACCCGGCCGGTCTCGAGGCCGTAGTCGATGCCTTCACCGTTGAGCGGGTTCACGCAGGCGGCGGCGTCGCCGATCAGGGCCCAGTTGCGACCGGCGACGTTCGACACCGCGCCACCCATCGGCAGCAGGGCCGACGTCGGGGCGCGCAGCTCCTCGCCGAGGCCGAACTCCTGACGGAGGCGGTCGGCGTACAGCTTCATCAGCGGCTTGATCGCCACGTCGGTCGGGCGCTTGGCGGTGGCCAGGGTGCCGGCGCCGAGGTTCACCTCGCCGCTCTCCTTGCCGAGCGGGAAGATCCAGCCGTAGCCGGACAGGATCTCGTCCTGCTCGCCACGGAGCTCCAGGTGCGAGCTGATCCACGGGTCGTCGGAGCGGGTCGACGTCACGTACGCGCGTCCCGCGACGCCGTAGACCGTGTCGCGGTGCCATTCACGGCCCAGGACCTTGCCGAGGGGCGAGCGCACGCCGTCAGCGACCACGAGGCGCTTGCAGGCGACCTCGAAGGTGTTGTCGGTTGTTGAGGTGCGAGCTTGCGAGCCTCGAAACACGACCGCAGCAACCCGGTCCCCGTCCATGCGTACGTCGACCGCGCGGGCGCCGTCCAGGGCAGTGGCACCGGACTTCAGGGCCGTGGTGCGCAGGTGGTCGTCGAGCTCGGTGCGGGCCACCGCGCTCCCCCAGTCGGGGAGGTTGCCGCCCGGCCACGGAAGGTGCAGGGTCTGGCCGAAGCCGTGTGCCCGCAGGCCCTGGTTGACGGTGTGCGAGCGCACCCAGTCGCGCAGGCCGAGCCGGTCCAGCTCGCCGATCGCGCGCGGCGTCAGGCCGTCGCCGCAGGTCTTGTCGCGCGGGAAGATCGCGGCGTCCGCGAGGAGGACGTCGGCACCCGAACGAGCGGCCCAGGCGGCCGCAGCCGATCCGGCCGGGCCGGCGCCCACGACGAGGACGTCGGTGCTCATCGGGGTGTTGTCGCTCACCCCCCGATTGTCTCAGGAGCCGGCGGCACGGGCCCCACGGGTCCGTCAGGCGTCCAGCAGGCCGGCCGCACGGAAGGCACGGTCGTAGATCTCGCGGATCACGTCCTGCTTCCTGGCGTTGTACTGCATGGTGTGCTCGCCCGCAGCGTTCGCCGCCGCGGCCGCCGCGGTCTTGGCATCGCGATAGCGAGCGAGGTCGTCAGGATTGCCCCGCAACCAGTCCCGGAACAACCGGTGCCGGACCGGCTCGGGGGCCGCCGGACCGAAGACGTGCAGGTTGCAGAACGGGTCCTGGTGCCGCAGCATCCGGTGCTCCCACGACCACGGCTCGCGCACCCGCAGCACGAAGCCCGCAGCCACCAGTGCCGGCACGTAGTCCGCCTCGCGCGCCGGGTCCGCCACGACGAGGTCCACGTCGATGATCGGCTTCGCAGGAAGACCGACCACGGACGTCGACCCGACATGCTCGACCTGCAGCGCCCGCCACCCGAGCGCCCCACGGACCAGCGCGGCGAGCCGCTCGAAGTCACCCGGCCACCGGTCGTCGTACGACGCCAGGGAGATGCCGGTCTCCGGAGCCGCCCCATCCACCCACGGATCCGCGCCCGACGGCGCCGGCGGCGAAGTGAAGTCCGTGATCTCCGAGGGCAAAGGCATCAGGTGATGCTAACCGGGCACC
>NZ_JBMCZA010000211.1:41429-49740 GCF_048654705.1 Nocardioides sp. CPCC 206348 | reverse complement strand
CGGTGTGTCGGCAGGCGCCGAAGGCGCCCAACCCGGCACAACCGAAACCCCGGAAAACGGCACGAGGCCCTCCCGAGCGAACTCGGAAGGGCCTCGATGCTGGTGCGATCAGCTCTGGTAGGAACCAAAGTCGAAGTCGTCGAGGGCGACAGCCTGGCCCCCGGCGTTGCCGAACTCGTAGTCGTACGACTCGTAGCCCGTGACGGCGTACGCCGCGGCGCGCGCCTCCTCGGTCGGCTCGACACGGATGTTGCGGTAGCGCTCCAGACCGGTACCGGCCGGGATCAGCTTTCCGATGATCACGTTCTCCTTCAGGCCACGCAGGCTGTCGGAGCGGCCGTTGATCGCGGCGTCGGTGAGCACCCGGGTGGTCTCCTGGAAGGAGGCCGCCGACAGCCACGACTCGGTCGCGAGCGACGCCTTCGTGATCCCCATCAGCTCCGGACGACCCGAGGCCGGCTTGCCGCCCTCGGAGACGACGCGACGGTTCTCGGTCTCGAACTTCGCGCGGTCCACCAGGTCCGAGGGGAGCAGGTTGGTCTCGCCCGACTCGAGCACCGTGACCCGGCGCAGCATCTGCCGCACGATGATCTCGATGTGCTTGTCGTGGATCGACACACCCTGGCTCCGGTAGACCTCCTGGACCTCGTCGACGAGGTGCTGCTGCGTACGGCGAACGCCGAGGATGCGGAGCACCTCCTTCGGGTCAGGCGTGCCGACCGTGAGGGGCTGGCCGACCTCGATGTGGTCGCCATCGGCAACGAGCAGGCGCGAGCGACGGCTCACGACGTACTCGATGACGTCGGCGCCGTCATCGGGGGTGACCAGGACCTTGCGGGTCTTGTCGGTGTCCTCGATCTCCACACGGCCGGCGGCCTCGGAGATGTGGGTGACACCCTTGGGGGTACGCGCTTCGAACAGCTCGACGACGCGGGGAAGACCCTGCGTGATGTCGCTGGCCGAGGCCACACCACCGGTGTGGAAGGTACGCATCGTCAGCTGCGTGCCGGGCTCACCGATCGACTGGGCCGCGATGATGCCGACGGCCTCTCCGATGTCGACGAGCTTGCCGGTGGCCAGCGAACGGCCGTAGCACTTGGCGCAGGTACCGGTCTTGGCGTCACACGTCAGGACCGAGCGAACCACGACGGTCTCGACGCCGGCCGCGATCAGCTCGGCGATCTTGACGTCACCCAGGTCGTCGCCGGCCGCGGCGAGGACCTCGCCGGTGGTCGGGTGGGCGATCTCGGTGGCCGCGCTCCGTGCGTAGGCAGCGGTTTCGGCGTTGTCGTCCTTGACGACCACGCCGTCCTCGTTGCGCACACCGATGGTCTTCGGCAGACCACGCTCGGTGCCACAGTCGTCCTCACGGATGATGACGTCCTGCGACACGTCGACCAGACGACGCGTGAGGTAACCCGAGTCGGCCGTCCGCAGCGCGGTGTCGGCAAGACCCTTGCGGGCACCGTGCGTGGAGATGAAGTACTCCAGGACCGACAGGCCCTCGCGGAAGTTGGCCTTGATCGGGCGCGGGATGATCTCGCCCTTCGGGTTGGCCACCAGACCACGCATGGCACCGACCTGGCGGATCTGGTTGAAGTTACCGGATGCGCCCGAGTAGACCTGCATGTAGATCGGGTTCGACGGCTGGGACTTGAAGGCGTCCTCCATCGCGTCTCCGACCTTCTTGCCGGCCTCGGTCCAGATCTCGATGAGCTCCTGACGACGCTCGTCGTCGGTCACCAGACCGCGCTCGAACTGCGTCTGGATCTTTGCGGCCTTCTCCTCGAAGACCGACAGGATCTCGATCTTGTTGTCCGGCGTCACGACGTCATCGATCGAGACGGTCACGCCGGAGCGGGTCGCCCAGTGGAAGCCGGTGTCCTTCAGGGCGTCCAGCGAGGCAGCCACCTCGACCTTGCCGTAGCGCTCGGCGAGGTCGTTGACGATCGAGCCGAGGCGCTTCTTGCCAACCTCCTCGTTCACGTACGGGTAGTCGGCCGGCAGCGTGTCGTTGAAGAGCGTGCGGCCCAGCGTGGTCTCGAGCAGGACGCGCTCGCCCGGCTCCACACCGTCGGTGAGACGGATCCGGATCATGCTCTGCAGCGCGATCTCGTTGCGGTCGTAGGCCATGATCGCCTCGGCCTGCGAGGAGAACACCCGGCCTTCGCCCACGGAACCGGGACGCTCGGTCGTCATGAAGAACAGGCCGATGATCATGTCCTGGGTAGGCATGGTCACCGGACGGCCGTCCGACGGCTTCAGGATGTTGTTGGTCGAGAGCATCAGGATCCGCGCCTCGGCCTGGGCCTCGGCCGACAGCGGCAGGTGCACCGCCATCTGGTCACCGTCGAAGTCCGCGTTGAACGCGGTGCAGACGAGCGGGTGGATCTGGATGGCCTTGCCCTCGATCAGCTGGGGCTCGAACGCCTGGATGCCGAGACGGTGCAGCGTGGGCGCACGGTTCAGCAGCACGGGGTGCTCGGTGATGACCTCTTCGAGGACGTCCCACACGACCGGGCGGCCGCGCTCGACCATCCGCTTGGCGGACTTGATGTTCTGCGCGTGCGAGAGGTCCACGAGCCGCTTCATGACGAAGGGCTTGAAGAGCTCGAGCGCCATCTGCTTGGGCAGACCGCACTGGTGCAGCTTCAGCTGCGGACCCGACACGATGACCGAACGGCCCGAGTAGTCGACGCGCTTTCCGAGCAGGTTCTGACGGAAACGACCCTGCTTGCCCTTGAGCATGTCGGACAGCGACTTCAGCGGCCGGTTGCCCGGGCCGGTGACGGGACGCCCACGGCGACCGTTGTCGAACAGCGAGTCGACGGCCTCCTGGAGCATCCGCTTCTCGTTGTTGACGATGATCTCCGGCGCGCCGAGGTCCAGGAGCCGCTTGAGGCGGTTGTTCCGGTTGATGACGCGACGGTAGAGGTCGTTGAGGTCGGAGGTCGCGAAGCGACCACCGTCGAGCTGCACCATCGGGCGCAGGTCCGGCGGGATGACCGGAACGGCGTCGAGGACCATGCCCTCGGGCTTGTTGCCGGTCTTGCGGAACGCGTCGACGACCTTGAGGCGCTTGAGCGCGCGAACCTTGCGCTGGCCCTTGCCGGTGGCGATGGTCTCGCGCAGCGACTCGACCTCGGCCTCGATGTCGAAGCTCTGCAGGCGCTTCTGGATCGCCGTGGCGCCCATGTGGCCCTCGAAGTACTTGCCGAACCAGTTCTTCATCTCGCGGTAGAGGACCTCGTCACCCATGAGGTCCTGCACCTTGAGGGTCTTGAACGTGCTCCAGACCTCGTCGAGGCGGTCCAGCTCGCGCTGGGCGCGGTCACGGAGCTGCTTGAGCTCGCGCTCCGCACCGTCACGCACCTTGCGGCGCTGGTCGGCCTTGGCACCCTCGGCCTCGAGGGCAGCAATGTCCTCTTCGAGCTTCTTGGTGCGGTCCTCGAGACCCGAGTCGCGACGCTTCTCGATGTTCTGGCGCTGCAGACCGATCTTGGTCTCCAGGTCAGGCAGGTCCTTGTGGCGCGCGTCCTCGTCGACCGAGGTGATCATGTAGGCCGCGAAGTAGATGACCTTCTCGAGGTCCTTCGGAGCCAGGTCGAGCAGGTAGCCCAGTCGGCTCGGCACACCCTTGAAGTACCAGATGTGGGTGACCGGGGCGGCGAGCTCGATGTGGCCCATCCGCTCGCGGCGAACCTTGGAACGGGTCACCTCGACGCCGCAGCGCTCACAGATGATGCCCTTGAAGCGCACGCGCTTGTACTTGCCGCAGTAGCACTCCCAGTCCCGGGTGGGACCGAAGATCTTTTCACAGAAGAGGCCGTCACGCTCGGGCTTGAGCGTGCGGTAGTTGATGGTCTCCGGCTTCTTGACCTCGCCGTGGCTCCACGTACGGATGTCGTCCGCGGTGGCCAGGCCGATCTTGAGCTGGTCGAAGAAGTTCACGTCGAGCACGATGGCTGCTGTCCTTCGTTAGTTCTGGTGCAAATGAGGCTGGGAGGACTGAGGGGGTACGGCGGCCGGATCCGACCGCCGTACCGATGACTCAGACTTCTTCGACGGAGCTGGGCTCGCGACGGGAAAGGTCGATGCCGAGCTCTTCGGCCGCGCGGAAGACGTCTTCCTCGGCGTCCTTCAACGAGATGGTGGAGCCGTCCTGCGACAGCACCTCCACGTTGAGGCAGAGCGACTGCATCTCCTTGACGAGAACCTTGAACGACTCGGGGATACCGGAGTCGGGGATGTTCTCGCCCTTCACGATGGCTTCGTACACCTTCACGCGGCCCGGCACGTCGTCGGACTTGATCGTGAGCAGCTCCTGCAGGGCGTAGGCGGCGCCGTACGCCTCCATTGCCCAGACCTCCATCTCGCCGAACCGCTGGCCACCGAACTGGGCCTTACCGCCCAGGGGCTGCTGCGTGATCATCGAGTAGGGGCCCGTGGAGCGAGCGTGGATCTTGTCGTCGACCAGGTGGTGGAGCTTGAGGATGTACATGTAGCCCACCGACACCGGCTCCTTGTACGGCTCGCCGGAGCGACCGTCGAAGAGGCTGGCCTTGCCCGTCTCGTCGATCAGGCGCTTGCCGTCACGGTTGAGCGTGGTGGCACCGAGGAGGCCGATGATCTCGTCCTCACGGGCACCGTCGAAGACCGGCGTGGCGACCTTCGTGTTCGGGCCGGTCTTGTCGACACCGATCGAGATGAGCCGCTGCTTCCAGTCGGCGTTCTCCGGGTCACCGGACAGGTTGATGTCCCAACCCTGCTTGCCGAGCCAGCCGAGGTGGAGCTCGAGGATCTGGCCGATGTTCATCCGTCGCGGGACACCGAGGGGGTTCAGCACGACGTCGACCGGGGTGCCGTCCTCCATGAACGGCATGTCCTCGATCGGCAGGATCTTCGCGATGACACCCTTGTTGCCGTGACGGCCGGCGAGCTTGTCACCCACCGAGATCTTGCGCTTCTGCGCGACGTAGACCCGAACCAGCTGGTTGACGCCCGGCGGCAGCTCGTCGCCCTCTTCACGGTCGAAGACCCGAACGCCGATGACCGTGCCGGTCTCGCCGTGCGGAACCTTCATCGAGGTGTCGCGCACCTCGCGCGCCTTCTCACCGAAGATCGCGCGGAGCAGCCGCTCCTCCGGGGTCAGCTCGGTCTCGCCCTTGGGCGTGACCTTGCCGACCAGGAGGTCGCCGTCGCGGACCTCGGCGCCGATGCGGATGATGCCCCGCTCGTCGAGGTCAGCAAGCATTTCCTCGCTGATGTTGGGGATGTCGCGGGTGATCTCCTCCGGCCCGAGCTTGGTGTCGCGGGCGTCGACCTCGTGCTCCTCGATGTGGATCGAGGTGAGGACGTCTTCCTGCACCAGGCGCTGGCTGAGGATGATCGCGTCCTCGTAGTTGTGGCCTTCCCACGGCATGAACGCCACGAGCAGGTTGGTGCCGAGGGCCATCTCCGCGTTGTCCGTGCAGGGACCGTCAGCGATCGGCGAGCCGACCTCGAGGCGGTCGCCCACCTCGACCAGCGGGCGCTGGTTGATGCAGGTGCCCTGGTTGGAGCGCTTGAACTTGGCGAGGCGGTACGAGGAGTACGAGCCGTCGTCGTTCATGGTCTCGACGAGGTCGGCCGAGACCGACTTCACGACACCGGCAGCGGTGGCGACGACGACGTCGCCGGCGTCCACAGCGGCACGGAACTCGATGCCGGTGCCGACGATCGGGCTGTCGCTGCGGATCAGCGGAACGGCCTGACGCTGCATGTTGGCGCCCATGAGCGCGCGGTTGGCGTCGTCGTGCTCGAGGAACGGGATCAGCGCGGTCGCGACCGACACCATCTGGCGAGGCGAGACGTCCATGTAGTCGACGTCGTCGGCCAGGACCTCGGAGACCTCACCACGGCGCTGGCGAACCAGCACGCGCTCCTCGGCGAAGCGACCGTTCTTGTCGAGCGCAGCGTTGGCCTGCGCGATGACGTAGCGGTCCTCGTCGTCGGCGGTGAGGTAGTCGATCTTGTCGGTGACCTTGCCGTTCTCGACCTTGCGGTACGGCGTCTCCACGAAGCCGAACGGGTTGATCCGTCCGTAGGAGGCGAGCGAACCGATCAGACCGATGTTCGGGCCTTCAGGGGTCTCGATCGGGCACATGCGGCCGTAGTGCGACGGGTGGACGTCACGGACCTCCATGCCGGCGCGGTCACGGGAGAGACCACCCGGGCCGAGCGCGGACAGGCGACGCTTGTGCGTCAGGCCGGCGATCGGGTTGGTCTGGTCCATGAACTGCGAGAGCTGCGAGGTTCCGAAGAACTCCTTCAGCGCCGCGACCACGGGACGGATGTTGATCAGGGACTGCGGCGTGATGGCCTCGACGTCCTGGGTCGTCATCCGCTCACGGACCACACGCTCCATGCGCGCCAGACCGGTGCGGAGCTGGTTCTGGATCAGCTCGCCCACGGTGCGCATGCGGCGGTTGCCGAAGTGGTCGATGTCGTCGGAGCTGATCTCCAGCGTGCCCTGGGCCGACGCCATGTCGGCGCGACCGTCGTGCAGCGCCACGATGTAGCGGATCGTCGCGACCATGTCGGAGATCGTCATCGTCTGCTGGTCGAACGCCAGCTCCTGGCCCAGCTTCTTGTTGATCTTGTAGCGACCAACCTTCGCCAGGTCGTAACGCTTGGGGTTGAAGTAGTAGTTCTTCAACAGCGTCAGCGCGGCCTCACGCGTCGGCGGTTCGCCGGGACGGAGCTTGCGGTAGATGTCGAGCAGCGCGTCGTCGGGTCCGGACGTGTTGTCCTTCTCCTCGGTCAGCTGGATCGACTCGAAGCTGCGCAGGTCGGCCATGACGGCCTCGTAGTCGTACTCCTCGCCGGTGTCCTCGGCGACGGCCTGCAGGGCCTTGAGCAGCACGGTGACGTTCTGCTTGCGCTTGCGGTCCAGGCGTACGCCGACCATGTCGCGCTTGTCGATCTCGAACTCGAGCCAGGCGCCACGGCTCGGGATGAGCTTGGCGGTGTAGATGTCCTTGTCGGACGTCTTGTCGGCCGTGCGCTCGAAGTAGACACCGGGCGAACGGACCAGCTGCGAGACGACGACACGCTCGGTGCCGTTGATCACGAAGGTGCCCTTGGGCGTCATGAGCGGGAAGTCGCCCATGAAGACCGTCTGGCCCTTGATCTCACCGGTTTCGTTGTTGGTGAACTCGGCGGAGACGTAGAGCGGGGCGGAGTAGGTGAGGTCCTTCTCCTTGCACTCGTCGACCGTGTACTTGGGGTCGTAGAAGACCGGGTTCTCGAACGAGAGGGACATCGTCTCGGAGAAGTCCTCGATCGGGGAGATCTCCTCGAAGATCTCCTCGAGTCCAGACTTGTCGGAGGCGTCCTCGCCGCCAGCACGGCGGGCCTCGATCCGAGCCTTGTGGGCCTCGTTGCCGATCAGCCAGTCGAAGCTGTCGGTCTGCAAAGAAAGAAGCTGCGGAAGTGCCAGCGGCTCCGAGATCTTCGCGAAAGAGATGCGGGACTTACCGGGGGTGGTGCGCGCGGCCAAGAGTTGTCCTTCGACGGTTCGACTCTTCGATTACGCCGTCCCACCACACAACGGCCACCGGGCAGGCCGAAGCGCATCTGAGGGCAGGCGCAAGGACCCACGGTACACGAATTGGGAGCGCTCAACAATACCGGCTGCGCAACTTCACACAGTCGAGGAGCGGCCACCGCCAGCGTGCACGGGAAACCGGTGCGCCGATCATGCTTCGCGAGCGCCCGATCGTCAAGCGTCCCCGCCGTCGTACGCCTGCAACAGGCGGACAAACAAGTGAGGTGGGATCAGCCGCAGGAGTCGTCGGTGCACAGGTCGTCGAGCAGCCAGCGACCGTCGTCGCCACCCTCGCGCACCAGGGACATCGTGGCCCACATGTGCAGCACGAACGGCTCGGCTGCCTTCTTCTCGACGTACTGGTCGATGAAGACGACGACCGTGGCGCGCTTCCCGGCCGGATCCACCCGGGTCAGGGCGGTGCCCGTCGGGGTCGCCTCGACCACGATCTCCTGCGCCTGGGCTTCCTTGGTCAGCTCCGGCCAGGCGGCGGACTGCTTCTCGGCCATCCTGGGCGTGAGGAAGCCCTTGAGGCGCGCGAGGTCCTCGTCCATCGTCTTGTGGTTGTACGACAGCACCGGGGTGACCATCTGCTCGGCGGCGCTCTCGACCGCCAGGGTGGCCTTGTCCTGGGCCTGGCTGCGCTCGGCGACGTCCTTGGGGGACTCGTCGGCACGGACGCCGGGCAGGGTGAACGTCCCGATGGCCAGCAGCACGGCCAGC
>NZ_JBMCZA010000211.1:41259-41374 GCF_048654705.1 Nocardioides sp. CPCC 206348 | reverse complement strand
GCGCGCGGCTCGGCGGCCGGCTTCGCGGGCTCGTCGGTCTTGTCGGGCTCGTCGGTCTTGTCGGGCTCGTCAGCCTTCTCGCTCTTGGCAGCAGGCGCCGGCTCGGCCGGATCGT
>NZ_JBMCZA010000211.1:39892-41210 GCF_048654705.1 Nocardioides sp. CPCC 206348 | reverse complement strand
CGGCCTCGGCTTCGGCCTCGGCTTCGAGGCGGGCCTCGGCCAGCCCGGCGTCGTACGACGCCCGCTTGTCCTCGTCGAGCAGCACACCGGCCGCGTCGTTGTAGGCACGGAACCGGCGGTCGCTCGGGTCGAGGTCGGCGATCGCGACCTTCCAGGCGGCGCGGATCTCGTCAGCCGTGGCCGACTCGTCGACGTTCAGCAGGTCGTAGTTGTTCACGCTCATCGCTACTCCCCCGCTCCGGATTCCGATGGACTGGGATCGCCTGACGGATCCGTCGAGGGGTCAGCAGACGGGTCCGTCGACGGCTGGCCCTGCGGGATGGAGGCCTCGCCGAAGGAGGGCAGCTCGTCGTCCAGGTCGTCGAGGTCGTCGACGCGCCACTCACCGCCGGTCTTCACCAGGGACACCTGGTAGCGGAACCGCAGCGGCGCGAACTCGATGCGCTCGCCGCTGTCCTTCGGGTCCGGGTAGGAGAAGTTGACGATGCCGGCGACCAGCAGCTCGGAGGAGTCGTCGTCGATCGAGGCGACCCCGACGGCGTACACCGTGCCCTTGCGGTCGATCCCGGTGTCCTTGACGACCTCCGCGGCGTAGCCGGCGTTGTCCTTGAAGATCTTGGCGAACTTGGACGTCATCACCTCGCCGACGGCGGCGTACTCCGGCATCGTGCCGTCGCTCTCCAGCATGTCGGGGCCGTAGGTGTTGAAGCGCTGGACGAACGTACGCGCGGCCGCCAGCGCCTGCTCACGACCCTTGGCCGGGTCGGGCGCCGGGTCGATCAGCGAGTCCAGCTTGCTGGCGGGGTTGGAGCCGGCGCCCTTGTCGAGGACGAGATAGCCCACGATGCCGAGTCCGGCGACGAGCACACCCAGCAGCAACCCGAGAACGCCCCAACGGAACCGCGCATTCGGGGTGGTGCTGCGTGCCGTTGAGTTTCCTTCAGCGGTCACGCGACAAGTCCCCTAGTGGTCGAGCATCGGTTGGAGGTACAGCCACTTCCAGGAGTCTCCTCCGAGCGACGGCGGGGCCACGTTACCCCGCTTCGCAGCCGAGTCTGCCGGAGCGCCCCAAGTCACTTCACCCGTGGCCTCGTCATAGCTGGCGACGACCGGGGACGTGCCGGTCATGTCCGGCGCGACGCGCGGCAGGTTCTGCGGACCACGGGGGTTGCTCATCGTGATCGGCTCGTTGCAGCGCACGTTGGGCATCGGCGGACTCTTGAACCGATCGGTCTCGGGGTTCTGGCGGTCGGTGAGGTAACCCTTGCGGCACAGCGCATGCCCGCCAGGCGTGGGCAGCTCCGCCTGGATGATCAGG
>NZ_JBMCZA010000211.1:35176-39882 GCF_048654705.1 Nocardioides sp. CPCC 206348 | reverse complement strand
ATGTCCGGCGCGACGCGCGGCAGGTTCTGCGGACCACGCGGGTTGCTGGTCGTGATCGGTTCGTTGCAGCGCACGTTGGGCATCGGCAGGTCGCCGCGATCGGACTCGGGGTTGCGACGGTCGGTGAGATAGCCCTTGCGGCACAGCGCATGCCCGCCCGGCGTGGGCAGCTCCGCCTGGATGATCAGCCCGAAGTGCGCGTCCCAGAAGCCCGAACCACCCGCCGACTCGGCCCGCTTGCCGACGACCACCATGCCGCCGAGCACCGCCGTCGGGTAGACCACGAGCAGCTGCTTGAGCGCCGGCAGGTGCCGCACCACGACGTCATTGGTCGCCACGACATTGGCCAGCAGCTCGCTGAGCTCCACGCCGTTCTGCTCGAGGAAGGTGCGCAGCTGGGTGGCGGCGAGCGAACCCGCGTCGATGACCTTGCGCACCGAACCGTCGGCACCCGCCAGCGCGGTCGAGAACGCCGCGAGCTGGGTCGCGAAGGTGCGCAGCGAGGACTCCGAGGCCACCTGGCCGCGCAGCACGGTGTTGCTGTCGCGAATCAGTGCCGTCGTCACGTCAAAGTTGTCACTGGCCGTCTCGATGAACGAGTTGCCGGTGTCGATGATCTTCTGCAGGTCGGGGCCGGTGCCGCCGAACGCCGCGCCCAGCTCCTGGACGGTGGTCCGCAGTGCGTCACGGTCGATGCTGCCGACGGTCGCCGACAGGTTGTCCAGCAGCACCTCGGTGGCGATGGGCGTCGCGACGTCGTCGATCTCGGAGCCGTCGACGAGATAGGGCCCGTCGTCGGTCTGCGGCTGCAGCTCGACGTACTGCTCACCGACGGCCGACTTGTTGCCGACCAGCGCGAGCGTGTCGCGGGGGATCTTGTCCCACTCCTTCTCGATCTCCAGCTCGACGTCGACGCCCTGGTCGGTGAGGACCAGGTCCCCGACCCGACCGATGCCGACGCCCCGGTAGGTGACCTCGGCGCCGGTGAAGATGCCGCCGGACTGCGGGTAGTGCGCCGTCACCGTGTAGGCACGGTCGATGACGAGGCGGTCGAGCTTGGCGTAGCGGGCTCCCACGAAGGACACACCGACGAGGGTGATCACCGCGAAGATGATCAGCTGGATCCGGGTACGACGGGTGATCACTGAGCAGCCCTCCGAGCCGTGCCGTTCGTGGTCATCGGCCCGGCGTACAAGCTCACCATGTCGGTGTCATAGGCCTGGTCGAAGTCGCGCCACATGGCATTGGCGTCACTGGACGCGCCCGGCGCGGGCCGACCGAGGCCACCGCCCTTGAGCACGCTGCCGAGGAGGTCCTCGATCGGGTTGCTGGCCGCACCCCCGCCGCTCGCGCCGCCACTCCGCGCACCCCCGGTGAGGGCACACAACAGGTCGACGGCGTCGCAGACGTTGTCGAGCAGGTACTGGGGCAGCTTGGCGCAGGCCGTCACGTCGGGCGGCGTCTTCAGGCAGCTCTGGAGCGCCTTGGTGGCCCCGGCACAGAGGTTCTTCAGGTCGATGAGCTCATCGAGCGGCGAGTCGGGCAGCTCGTTGATCGGGATGCAGACGAGATCGGGAAGCTCCAGCGCCCCGAGGTCGAGCTGGAGGTCCACCGACAGGTTGACGTAGTCACCCATGTGGAGGTTGTCGGCGACGACGGGGTCGCGGCCGACCGCTTCGTCGATGAACGGGAACGTCAGGAAGGTGCTGAACCCGTCGACGAAGTCGTCGCCCGCCTTGGAGATCTGGGTGAGGATCGGGTCGAGCGCCCGCAGCGAGTTCACCGTGGCGGTCTGCGTGGTCTCAATGACGCGGACGCCGACGTCGCTGAGCCGGGTGAGTCCCTGCAGCATCGCCACGAGGTCCTCGCGCTGGCGGTCGAGCGAGTCGAGCGCGCTGGGGAGCTCCTCGAGAGCACTGTCGATGCTCTTCTGGTGGGTACGGGCACTGACGGCGAGACGGTTGATCGCCTCGATCGCGTTGACGATGTCGCCCTTGCGCTCGTCGAGCTGGCCGACGAGCGACGACACCTGGGTCAGGACCGACTTCGCCGAGTCCTCCCGGCCCTCGAGGGCCAGGTTGAGCTCGGCAGCGATGGTCTTCAGCTGCGCGACGCCGCCGCCGTTGAGGACCAGGCTCAGGGCACCGAGGACCTCTTCGACCTCGGGGTTGCGCCCGCCCTTCTCGATCACGTCGCCATCGGAGAGCTTGCCCGTCGCACCCGTGCTCGGCGGCGCCAGCGA
The DNA here is from genome assembly GCF_048654705.1 of Nocardioides sp. CPCC 206348. Taxonomy (NCBI): domain Bacteria; kingdom Bacillati; phylum Actinomycetota; class Actinomycetes; order Propionibacteriales; family Nocardioidaceae; genus Nocardioides; species Nocardioides sp. CPCC 206348. Next base: position 37,640 of record NZ_JBMCZA010000211.1, on the reverse strand, counting down.
GACGAACTTCTCGCCCAGCAGGCTGGTCTGGCGGATCGAGGCAACCGGGTTGTCAGGGAGGTCGAGGTCATCGCGCAGCTCGAGCGTGACGACGGCCCGATAGCCGTCGAGCTCGACGTCCTTCACCTGGCCGACCGCGACGTCGTTGACCTTCACCGACGACATCGGCACGAGGTCGAGGACGTCGTCGAACTTGACCGTCACCTGGATCGGGTTGTCGCCCGTGTCCGTGCCGCCGGGAAGCGGCAGCTGGTAGACGTCGAAGTCACAGCCGGACATCAGCACCATGCCGAGCGCGAGCGCAGCGGCGGTGCGCAGCCGGGACCGGAGGCCGGTGCTCTGGCGGGTCATCGGTCGACCTCCACGAGTCCACTGAGGGTCGGGTCGTACGGCTGGGTGTGCCAGGAGCCGGTCCCGAACGGGGCACCGCGGGGCAGGACCCCGCTCACGAGGTCACACACCGTGCCGCCCGGGTCGGCCCCGGAGAGGAGGGCGCACAGGACGTCCGCCGGGTTCGACGTCAGCTCGTTCACCAGGTTGCCGATGTTGGCGTTGGTGTCGAGCGTGCCGTTGCCCGGGTTGTACGTGTGGTACAGGTTCGTCAGCGCCAGCGGACCGGCCTGGAGGATCTCGTCGAGTGCCGCGCGCTGGCGGACCAGGATCTTCGCGACCCGGTTGACGTCCTTGATGTTGCGGCCCAGGACCTCGCGGTTCGTCTTGACGAAGTTGCCGACCTCGTCGAGGGCGACGCCCAGGTTGCTCAGTGCGGTCGTCAGCTCCTGGCGCTCGTCGGCGAGCAGGGACGACACGTCGCCGAGCGACTTGTTGAAGTCGCGCACCGTGGAGTCGTTGTCGGCGAGGGTCTTGATGAAGCCCTCGAGCTTCTCCGCCGACTCGAACAGGTCGTCCTTGTTGTTGTCGAGCGTCTCGCTGAACCGGCCGAAGTCCTTGATGGTCTGGTTGAACTGCTCGCCCTGGCCGCCGAAGTTCTTCGCGGTCTGCTCCAGCAGGTCGGTCAGCGCGCCGTCGCGGTTGGCGCCCTCGGGGCCGATGGCGACGGTGAGGCGGTCGATGCTGGAGAACACCTGGTCGAGCTCGAGCGGGATCGCGGTCTTGTCGACCTTGATCACGGTGTTGTCGGCCATCACGGTGCCCGACTCATAGGCAGGGGTCAGCTGGATGTAGCGGTCACCCACGACGGAGGGCAGTACGACGACGGCCTCGGCGTCCTGCGGGAGCTTCAGGTCCTCGTCGTACGTCATGACGACCTTGACCTGGGTGCCCTCCGGCACCACCTCGGTGACCTGTCCGACCGTGACGCCGAGGACCCGGACGTCGCTGCCTTCGTAGATCGACACGGCGCGCGGGAAGTAGGCGGTCACGGTCTTCGTGCCGCCTCCGCTGCCGAACAGCCAGACGAGACCGGACACGATGAGGAGTCCAATGACGGCCAGCGGGAGCCAACGGCGCAGTGCGCTCACTTCGGTGCTCATGCTCAGCTCACCGTCCCGGGCGCAGGCGGCAGGTTGAAGATGTAGGTGTCGAACCAGGGCCCGTTGCCGAGCGTGCTGGCGAAGACCCGGTAGAAGGGCGCCATCGTCTTGATCGACAACTCGAGATTGTCCTCGTTCTTCTTGATCACCTTGAGGACGGAGTCGAGGTGGTCCAGCGCTGGCTTGAGGTCGGCCCTGGTCTCGCGGATCAGGCCCGTGAGCTTGGTGCTCAACGTCGTCGTCGACACCAGCAGGCGGTGGATCTGGGCCTTGCGCAGGACCAGCGCCTTGAACAGGCTGTCCGAGTCCGCCATCAGGGCGATGATATCCTCGTCCCGGGCGTCCAGCACGGTCGAGACACGGTTCAGGTTCTTCAGCAGCGAGTTGATCTCGTCGTCGCGCGAGGCCACGACCTCGGAGAGGGCGGAGACGCCGTCGAGCGCAGCCCGGAACTCCTCGGGGGTGTTGCGGGTCAGGTCGGCCAGCGTCGTCAGCGACGCCGCGAGCTGGTCGGTGTCGATGTCGGCCGACGTCTCGGCGAGACCCGAGAACGCCTCCACGATGTCGAACGGCGACGTGGTGCGGTCCTTCGGGATCAACGCGCCCTCGGCGAGCTGGCCCTGGCCGGCCGGGGTGAGCGCGATGAACATCGATCCGAGGATCGTCTTGACCTTGATGTCGGCCCGGGTCTGGTCGCCGAACTCGGCATCGGTCTTGACCTGGAACCCGACCTTGACCGAGTTGCCGTCGAGCTCCATCGACGTCACCTGGCCGACGCGGACACCGGCGATGCGGACCTCGTCCTTGACCTTGAGCCCACCTGCTTCGGCGAAGGAGGCGTAGTAGGTGTCGCCGCCCCCGATGAGCGGCAGGTCCTGGGCACGCAGCGCGGCCACCAGCAGCAGGACGAGCGTGGCGATGCTGACGGCACCCACGACGACGGGGTTGCGTTCGCGGAAGGGGATCACTGG
>NZ_JBMCZA010000211.1:23435-35166 GCF_048654705.1 Nocardioides sp. CPCC 206348 | reverse complement strand
AGGAGCGTCGCGATGCTGACGGCACCCACGACGACGGGATTGCGTTCGCGGAAGGGGATCACTGTGCCACCTCCTTCGCCAGCGAGCAGCGCTTGGCGCTGACGCCGTACGTCGCCTTGATCGGCTTCGCGACGCCCGGCACCTTGACGGTCGCCTTGAAGTGGCACAGGTAGAAGTTGAACCACGAGCCGTACGTCGCCGTACGACCGATCTTGGTGAGCTTGATGGGCAGCACCTGCAGCGAGCGGTCGATCTCCTGGCGGTTGCGGTCGAGGTTGGCGGCAACCTTCCGCAGCTCCTTGATGTCCTTGACGAGCGGGTCCTTGATGTCCGTCACGAGGGCGGCCGTCTGCACCGAGAGCTCCGAGATCGAATCGAGCGAGGACAAGATCGCCTCGCGGTCGTCGTTGAGACCACCGATCAGGCCACGGAAGCTGTCGATCAGCTGGGTCAGCTGCTCGTCACGGTCCGCGACGTGGTCCAGGACGTAGTCCAGGTTGTCGAGCAGCTCACCGATCACCTGGTCGCGGTCGGCGAGCGTCTGGGTGATCGAGGCGGTGCTCCCCAACAGGCCTTCGACCGTCCCGCCCTCGCCCTGGAAGACCTGGACGATCTCGAACGAGAGCTTGTTGATGTCGTCGGGCGACAGCGCCTGGAAGAGCGGCTTGAAGCCGTTGAAGAGCACGGTCAGGTCGAGCGCCGGCTTGGTGCGCGCCACCGGGAGGGCATCGCCCTCGTCCAGGCGCTCTCCCCCGTTGCCCTCCTGGGTCAGCGAGATGTAGCGCTGCCCGATCAGGTTCCGGTACCTGATGCTGGCGTGCGTGGCCTGGTTCAGGACCGTGTCGGCGTCGACGTTGAAGGTGACCTTGGCGCGATCGGCCCCGAGGACCTCGATCTTCTGCACCGTGCCGACCTTGACGCCCGCGATCCGGATGTCGTCGCCCTTGTTCACGCCGGTGGCGTCGACGAATTCGGCGGCGTACTCCTTGGTGGCGCCGAAGGACAGGTTGCCGATCGTGATGATCAGGACGCCGGTTGCCAGCGCCGTGGTCACCATGAAGATGACGAGACGAACGAGGTCGCCGGTCGTCCTGCGGTCGAGTCCGCGAGTGGGCATCAGCGAGCACCTCCCTGCGCCACGATGGGTCCTGCGAGCAGGACGTTGAAGTCGGTGCCGGCGTCGCCGTACTCCTGGGTGAGCAGGGAGCGCAGGGTCGACACGTCATCGGGCGTGCCGTAGTAGCCCGAGGCCGAGGCTCCCGGCGCAGCGCGGAAGTTGCCCTTGCCCGTGTTGCCGTTCATGCCGTCGTTGAGACCCGGTTGTCCCGGCGCCGGGTTGAACTGGCTGTAGGGCGTGTTCGGGAGCCCGTGGCAGTCGGGGCCGGTGTCGGTGCCGAAGATCGGCCGGTCCGCCGGCGTGTAGGCGCGCGGCTGGTCCTTGAGGGTCTCCAGCACGATGTGCAGCTCGTAGCCACGGAACGCCTCGGCCAACCGGCCCTGGGTGATCACGATCGCCCGGGACATGCAGGGAATGGTCGGTGCGTACCGCGCCACCGCACGCAGGATCGGCGTGCTGGTCTCGCCGAGCCGCTTGAGGCGGGCGGCGTTGGCGTCGAGGAACGAGGTCGCGGTGTCGGAGAAGCTCCTGATGTCGCGCAGGGTCGCGGTCAGGGCCGCTTCCTTCTCCTCGAGGGTGCCCGTCGTCTTGACCGTGTTGTCGAGGATCTTGGCCACCTCGGGAAGGATGTCGGCGTAGGTGTCGGACACCTGGGCGGTGAGCTTGAGGTCTTCGAGCAGCGCCGGGATCTGCGGGTTGAGGCGCTTGAGGTACGAGTCGACCGTCTCGAGGTTCTGGCCCAGCTGCTCGCCCCGGCCCTCCAACGCCGTCGCCAGCGCGGTCAGGGTCAGGTTGAGGTCGGCCGGCTGCACCGTGCGCAGCAGCGGGTAGAGGTCCGACAGCACGGCCTCGAGCTCGATGCTGACCTTGGTGCGGTCGATGACGTCGCCGGCCTTCATCGTCCCGGCGGGCCCGGTCTCGGGCACCTCGAGCGAGACGTACTTCTCGCCGAACAGCGTCTTGGGCACGATCGAGCCCGTCACGTTGGCGGGAACCAGGTCGATCTTGTCGCTGTAGAGGCCGAGGGTGAGCTCGGCACCGTCGGCGTTGCCGGCCCGCGCCTCGAGCACCTCGCCCACGATGACACCGCGCACCTTGACGTCCGCGCGGGTCGGGAGCTGCAGCCCGATCGTCGAGGTCTGCAAGGTGACCTCGTCGTACTCGGTGAACTTCTTCGTGAAGACGGCGTAGGTGAGCCAGACACCGAGCAGGAGCAGGGCAACGAAGATGACGCCGAGCGTCTTGTGAGCGCTGAGAACCTTGTCCATGATCAACCCGCCAGCCTGACCGTGGTCGAAGCGCCCCAGATGGCCATCGACAGGAAGAGGTCGATCACGTTGATCGCCACGATGCTCGTCCGGACGGCCTTGCCGACCGCCACGCCCACGCCGGCAGGACCGCCCGACGCGGTGTAGCCGTGGTAGCAGTGGATGAGGATGACGACGACGGCGAACACCAGCACCTTGCCGAAGGACCACAGCACGTCGCCCGGTGGCAGGAACTGGTTGAAGTAATGGTCATAGGTACCCGCGGACTGGCCATAGAACTGGGTGACCACCAGCCGGCTCGCGACGTACGACGACAGCAACCCGACGACGTACAACGGAACGATGGCGATCAGGCCGCCGACGACCCGGGTCGTGACGAGGAACTGCATCGACGGGATGGCCATCACCTCGACGGCGTCGATCTCCTCGGAGATGCGCATGGCCCCGAGCTGGGCGGTGAAGCCACAGCCCACGGTCGCGGCCAGCGCGATGCCGGCGACGAGGGGCGCGATCTCGCGGGTGTTGAAGTAGGCCGAGACGAAGCCGGCGAAGGCGGCCGTGCCCAGCTGGTTGAGCGCGGCGTAGCCGGACAGGCCGACCTGGGCGCCGGTGAAGAAGGTCATGCCGATGATGACGCCGACGGTGCCGCCGATGACTGCGAGTGCACCGGAGCCGAGGGTGACCTCGGCCAGGATGCGCAGGATCTCGCGCGGGTAGCGCTTGATCGAGCGCGGCAGCGCCAGGAGCACCTTGATGTAGAAGGACAGCTCGTGACCGAGCGTGTCCAGCCCCTTCATGGGCCGGTCGTAGACCGCCTTGAGATTTGCCATGGCGTCGCTAGCCCCCCTTCGGCGGGACGATCTGCAAGTAGATCGTGCTCAGGGTGAAGTTGACGACGAACAGGAGCAGGAAGGTGATGACGACGGACTCGTTGACCGCATCGCCGACGCCCTTCGGGCCACCGGCAGCGTTCATGCCCTTGTAGGAAGCCACGATCGCCGCGATGAGACCGAAGACCAGTGCCTTGACCATGCCGATCCACACGTCGGGCAACTGCGCGAGCGCGGTGAAGCTGGCGAGGTACGCACCGGGGGTGCCGTCCTGCAGGATCACGTTGAAGACGTAACCGCCGCCGACACCGACGACGCTCACCATGCCGTTGAGGAACACCGCGACGAGCATGCAGGCGAGCACGCGCGGCACGACGAGGCGCTGGATCGGGTCGATGCCGAGCACCATCATCGCGTCGAGCTCTTCACGGATCTTGCGGGCGCCGAGGTCGGCCGCGATGGCCGAGCCGCCGGCACCGGCGATCAACAGCGCGGTCGCGATCGGGCCGGCCTGCTGGATGACCGCAAGGACCGACGCCGAACCGGTGAACGACTGCGCGCCGAACTGCTTGATGAGGCCACCCACCTGGAGCGCGATGACCGCGCCGAAGGGGATGGCGACCAGAGCCGTCGGCACGATCGTCACCGAAGCAATGAACCAGGCCTGTTGGATGAACTCCCGCAATTGAAACGGGCGCCGGAAAAGGCCACGGCCCACGTCGAGGGCGAAGGCGAACAGCTTGCCAGCTGTGCCGATCGGCCTCAGTGCGCGCGCAGTTGTCGAGGACAATTGAGACCCGTCAGTGCTGCTGGGAGGAACCGCTGGCGTGCTCGGCTTCCTTGGTGAAGGAGCCCGGAGGCGGGACGATGCCGTTGTCCCGGCACCAGGCACCGGGCTCGCGCTGGCTGCGGCGCGGGATGCCGTTCGAGGGCTCGAGCTGGAGCGGGATCGGCGGCAGCGGCGGGAGGTCCATGTCCTTCTCCGCGGCGAGCTGGTCGGCGTCCTTCTCCTCGGACATGCCGATCGGGCCGACCGTCTGCGCGTTGAGGAACTGGCGCACCACGGGCTCGTCGGAGGACAGGAGCATCTCGCGCGGGCCGTACATCGCGAGGTGCTTGTGGTACAGCAGGCCGATGTTGTCCGGAACGATCCGGACGCTGTGGATGTCGTGCGTGACGATCAGGAACGTCGCGTCGATCTGCGCGTTCAGGTCGATGAAGAGCTGGTTGATGAACGAGGTGCGCACCGGGTCGAGGCCGGAGTCGGGCTCGTCGATCAGGAGGATCTCGGGGTCCAGGACGAGGGCACGGGCCAGGCCGGCACGCTTGCGCATACCGCCGGAGATCTCGCCCGGGAGCTTCATCTCGGCGCCGAGCAGGCCGACGAGGTCCATCTTCTCCATGACGATGTCGCGGATCTCGGACTCGCCCTTGCGGGTGTGCTCACGCAGGGGGAAGGCAACGTTGTCGTACAGGTTCATCGAGCCGAACATGGCGCCGTCCTGGAACAGCACGCCGAACAGCTTGCGGATCTCGTAGAGCTCCTTCTCGGAGCAGGACGCGATGTCGGTGCCTTCGATGACGATCGAGCCCTCGTCGGGCTTGATCAGACCGATCAGGGCCTTCAGGAACACGGACTTGCCGGTACCGGACGGACCAAGCATCACGGACACCTCACCAGCCGGAAGCGTCAGCGTGACGCCCTTCCAGATGAGTTGCTTGCCGAAGCTCTTGGTCAGGTTCGTCACTGCGACATCGACGCCCATGTTGACCTCTTCCTCAAAACGACTTTCGCTGGCCCACCGAACGGCTGCGATGGAACAACGCAACCGCGTGGCGCACGTTACGCGGAAACCGTGGCACACGTCACGCGGACCCGAAGGTCGAGACGAAAACGGCACGAGGCCGGCGGAGCTTTCGCTCCACCGGCCTCGCGGCGTAGGTCAGTGACAGGTCACTTGAGGGTGACGGTGGCACCGGCGCCCTCGAGCGCCTCCTTGGCCTTGTCAGCAGCAGCCTTGTCAACGCCCTCGAGGATCGCCTTGGGAGCGGCCTCGACGAGGTCCTTGGCTTCCTTCAGACCGAGGGAGGTCAGCGCGCGGACCTCCTTGATGACGTTGATCTTCTTGTCGCCAGCGGCTTCGAGAACGACGTCGAACGAGTCCTGGGCAGCGGCCTCTTCAGCGGCGCCGCCGCCAGCGGCGGGGGCAGCAGCAACGGCAACGGGGGCCGCAGCGGTGACGCCGAAGGTCTCCTCGAACTGCTTCACGAACTCGGAGAGCTCGATGAGGGTCATCTCCTTGAACGCGTCGAGCAGTTCGTCGGTGGTGAGCTTCGCCATGGTGGCGGTTCCTTTCTCAGGTGGTCGGGCCGCGCTGTGCGACCGACCGGGGTTTCAGGTGGTGTACGTCGGCCTGGATCAGGCTTCGGTGGACTCGGTCGCCTCGTCGGTCGCCTCGACCTCGGCGGCGTCGGCAGCAGGTGCCTCGGCCTCCTCGGCGGGGGCGGCTTCCTCAGCGGCCGGGGTCTCCTCGACAGCGGCCGGCGTACCGGCACCACCTGCGAGGATCGAGGGGTCCTCAGTCGCCTTCGCCTGCAGGGCGCCGGCGAGCCGGGCAGCCTGTGCGAGCGGGGCGTTGAGGAGGTAGACGGCCTGGCTGAGGGAAGCGAGCATGGCGCCCGCCATCTTGCCCAGCAGGACCTCGCGCGACTCGAGGTCGGCAAGCTTGCCGATCTCCTTCGCGTCGAGGAGGTTGCCGTCCAGAACGCCACCCTTGATGACAAGGGTGGGGTTTGCCTTGGCAAAGTCACGCAGACCCTTGGCCGCCTCGACAACGTCACCCTTGATGAAGGCGATCGCGGTCGGACCGGTCAGCAGGTCGTCGAAGCCGGTGATGCCGGCCTCGTTGGCGGCCAACTTGGCCAGCGTGTTCTTGACCACGGCGTAGTTGGCGTTCTCACCAAGGGAGCGGCGAAGGTCCTGCAGCTCCTTGACGGTGAGACCGCGGTACTCGGTCAGCACAGCGCCAGCGGATGCGCTGAATGCTTCAGCGATCTCCGCGACGGCGGCCTGCTTGTCTGCCCGCGCCATGGGTCTCCTTCCGGATGGGGACCTCCGCGAATGTCCTGGGAAAGACAGACGCCCCGAGCGCAGGCGCTCAGGGCGTGGACACCGCTCGTCAGGTGAAGCGACGAACGTCGTACTGCTCTGATCCCCTGCGCAGGCCGTCCGCTTTCACGGAACCTTCGGTCAGGGCTGGCAGCCCGGACAACCGGCGGTCTCTAGGTTTCAGTGGGTAACTGTACGGCGGAACGCGGGCCCGGTCCAAATCACCGTGGCCGAAGTCGATACGGCACCATTGTCCCCGTGACCACCACCCCCGTGCGCCTGTCCGAACTGTCCGCCGACGACCTCGCCGCGCGCCTGACGACGGTGCAGGCGGAGTACGACGCGTTGAAGGCGGGCGGGCTCAAGCTCGACCTGACGCGGGGCAAGCCCGGTGCCGACCAGCTCGACCTGTCCAACGGGCTGCTCGGCCTCCCGACGGGGCACCGCGACCGCGCCGGAACCGACCTGCGCAACTACGGCGGCCTGGACGGACTCGTCGAGCTCCGCGAGATCTTCGCCGACCTGCTGGGTGTCGACGCCGCCAACGTCGTGTGCGGTGGCAACTCGAGCCTCACGATCATGCACCAGGCACTCACCGCGATGCTGCTCAAGGGCGGCCCGGACTCCCCGCGGCCGTGGTCGCAGGAGCCGGTCGTGAAGTTCATCTGCCCCGTGCCCGGCTACGACCGCCACTTCACGATGCTGGCCGAGCTCGGCATCGAGATGGTGACCGTGCCGATGAACGCCGACGGCCCCGACGTGGTCGCCGTACGCGCCCTGGCCGCCGAGGACCCGAGCATCAAGGGCATGTGGATCGTGCCGACGTACGCCAACCCGACGGGCGCGGTGTGCTCGACCGCCGTGGCCGCCGAGCTGATGGCGATGGAGACCGCGGCGCCGGACTTCCGGATCTTCTGGGACAACGCCTACGCGGTCCACCACCTCACGGAGGAGGAGACCAAGAGCGCCGACGCCCTCGGCCTCGCCGCCGTGTCCGGTCACCCGAACCGGCCGCTGATCTTCGCCTCGACCTCGAAGATCACCTTTGCCGGTGCCGGCGTGGCTGCGCTCGCCGCCTCCAGCGAGAACCTCGCCTGGTACCTCGCCCGCCTCGGCTTCGCGTCCATCGGACCGGACAAGCTCAACCACCTGCGCCACGTCGAGTTCTTCGGCGACGCGGACGGCGTCCGTGCCCACATGCGCAAGCACCGTGACCTGATCGCACCGAAGTTCGCCGCGGTCGAGGCCGCGCTGTCCGGGCGCCTCGCCGGGCTGGGCATCGCCGAGTGGACGGTCCCGACGGGTGGCTACTTCGTGAACCTCGACGTCGTTGACGGCACCGCGTCGCGGGTGATCGCGCTGGCGAAGGAGGCCGGCATCGCGCTGACCGCCGCCGGCTCGGCGTTCCCGCACGGCAACGACCCGCGCGACCGCAACATCCGCCTGGCGCCGACGTTCCCGGTGCTGTCCGAGGTCGAGGCCGCGATGGCCGGGGTCGCCGTGTGCGTCGAACTCGCTGCTCTGGAGTCGTTCATCTCCGCCTGACCTCCGCCTGTTCGGGCGGCATCCTGACGTCGCTCAACGCTTCGGCACGAACGGTGTCAGGCGCAGGCTGGTGAACGCCCCGATGTCGAGTGGTTCCTGCGACCGGTCTCCCGCCAGGTGCGCCGGGACGGAGGCAGGCACCTGCCCCTGTGCCAGTTGTACGACGACCAGCGAGGCGTGTTCGGACTCGGCTCCGGCAAGCGCGCCGGTCCACTCGAGGGTGCTGGTCGCGGACGCGGCGGGAGTCAGCTCGATGGGGCGCGAGACATCGCTGGTGGACCCGGCGCCGACCTCCGGGACGAAGGTCGTGCCCCAGTCGCCGCGCACGCCGATACCGGGCGTTCCCTCGATCGTGCAGGTCCGGCCCGACACGTTGACGACGTTGATCGTCGTGAACCGGTGCCCGAGAGACATGTCGAAGCCCACCAGGCTGACCTCGACGTCCTCGGGCCCGCAGTGCGAACGCCCGTGCGCCGACGCACGGGTGCGGAGCAGGCCGGTCAGCTCGGCATCGGTGAGGTCGTCGTCGGGCGCGGGCAGCGCACCGTCGGGCGACTCGTCGTAGCCCGCAGGGAGTTCCTCCAGTCCGGCCGGCGCGGTCTCCCGGGTCGGCTCGACGCCCGGAGTCGGCCGGACCTCGGTCGGCTGGTCCGTCGGCGCAGTCGCCGGGGTCGTCGTACCGACTGCCGACGGGTCGGAACTCCCGTCGGAGGACTCCGTGCCGCAGGCACTGAGGGACAACGCGACAAGGCAGGCGGCTGCGGCCCCGAGAAGTCTCACCACGCGCGCAACCCTACGGACGCCACCTGAAAACGACGTTGCCCGCCATCCCTTGCGGGATGACGGGCGACGACGTCGAAGGAGGGAGGCTCAGGCCTCGTCCTCCTCCGCGACGTTCTTGACCTTGTTGGGGTCGACCTGGATGCCGGGGCCCATCGTCGTCGAGACGGTGACCTTCTTGAGGTACCGGCCCTTCGAGCTCGAGGGCTTGAGGCGGAGGACCTCGTCAAGCGCCGCGGCGTAGTTCTCCGCGAGCTGGACCTCGGAGAACGACGCCTTGCCGATGATGAAGTGCAGGTTGGCGTGGCGATCGACGCGGAACTCGATCTTGCCGCCCTTGATGTCGTTCACGGCCTTGGCCGGGTCCGGGGTGACGGTGCCCGTCTTCGGGTTCGGCATGAGGCCACGCGGACCGAGCACGCGACCGAGACGGCCGACCTTGCCCATCAGGTCCGGGGTCGCGACCACGGCGTCGAAGTCGATCCAGCCGCCGGCGACCTTGTCGATGAGCTCGTCGCCACCGACGAAGTCGGCGCCGGCCTCACGGGCGGCCTCGGCCTTGTCGCCGTTCGCGAACACGAGGACGCGAGCGGTCTTGCCGGTGCCGTGGGGCAGGTTGACGGTGCCGCGCACCATCTGGTCTGCCTTGCGGGGGTCGACGCCGAGACGCATGACGACATCGAGGGTCTCGTTGAACTTCTTCTTGCTGGTGCCCTTGGCGATCTTGATCGCGGCGAGCGGCGCGTAGAGCTCGTTCTTGTCGAACGCCTCTTCCGCTGCGCGGTAGGTCTTGCTGCGCTGCATGGGTGATTCCTTACTTAAGAGAGGAGATGTGGTCAGCGGGCCAGCGCGGCCCTTCCACGGTGCTTCAGTCGGTGGTGACGCCCATGGAGCGGGCAGTCCCCTCCACGATCTTCATGGCGGCGTCGATGTCGTTGGCGTTCAGGTCGGGCAGCTTGGTCGTCGCGATCTCGCGCACCTGGTCCTTGGTCAGCTTGCCGACCTTTTCCTTGTGCGGGACGCCCGAGCCCTTCTTGAGGCCAGCGGCCTTCTTGATCAGCTCTGCGGCCGGCGGGGTCTTCGTGATGAACTCGAAGGACCGGTCCTCGTAGATGGTGATCTCGACGGGGATGACGTTTCCACGCATGGACTCGGTCTGGGCGTTGTACGCCTTGCAGAAGTCCATGATGTTGACGCCGTGCGGGCCGAGGGCGGTACCAACCGGCGGAGCCGGGGTGGCCGAACCAGCCTGCAGCTGCACCTTGACCAGTGCGGCGATCTTCTTCTTGGGAGGCATTCCGTGTTCTCTTTCTTCTCGTGGTCATGACGAGGGCTGCCTGGCCCTCTGCCACCTACTGCAGGTCGCCACCGGAGATCCGGCGCGACCGCGCTGAGCTCAGACCTTCTGGACCTGGCTGAAGCTCAGCTCGACCGGGGTCTCCCGGCCGAAGATCTCGACCAGCGCCTTGACCCGCTGGGCCTCGGCGTTGATCTCGGTGATCGTGGCGTGCAGCGTTGCGAACGCGCCGTCGACGATCAGTACGGAGTCGTTGACGCCGAAGTCGGCGACCTCGATCGGCTTCTTGGCCGGCGTGGTGGGCGAGCCCGCGGCGCTGGCGGCGGCCTCGGCCTCGGCAGCAATCACGGTCATCGCGGCGGGGGCGAGCATCTTCTCGACCTCGTCCATGCTCAGCGGCACCGGCTGGTGGCTGTGACCGACGAAGCCGGTGACCGACGGGGTGTGGCGCACAGCGGCCCACGACTCGTCGGTGAGGTCCATGCGCACCAGGACGTAACCGGGGAGAACGGTGCGCTTTACCATCTTGCGCTGGCCGTTCTTGATCTCGGCGACTTCCTCGGTGGGGACCACGATCTCGTGGATGTAGTCCTCCATGTTGAGGGAGTGGATCCGGTTCTCCAGGTTCTGCTTCACCCGGTTCTCCATGCCGGAGTAGGTGTGCACGACGTACCAGTCACCCGGCTTCGCCCACAGCTCGCGACGGAAGGACTCGAGCGGGTCGGCGTCCTCTGCGGGCGCCTCCTCGACGAGCTCGTCCTCGACGATCTCCTCGGCGACGGACTCGTCGGCACCCTCTTCGACCTCAGGCGCGTCAGTCGCTTCGGCGTCGAGGGTCTCCTCGACGTCCGCGGCCTCGGTGACCTCGGCGGTCTCGACGTCCTCGCCCTCGACGACGATCGTCTCGTCGCTCTCGAGGGCCGGGTCGTACTGCTCCGTCACTTGCTGCTCCATCAGTTGGTAATAGGGGTCAACGGGTCCGAGTGAACTCAGATGTCGTCTGCGCCGGTGAAGATCTCGAACGCGAGCTTGCCGAGACCGAGGTCCAGCAGCGACACGATCGCGATCATCACGAGCACGAAGGCAAGAACCACGAAGAAGTACGTCACGAGCTGCTCGCGGGTGGGGTAGACCACCTTGCGCAGCTCGGCGACGATCTGGCGATAGAAGGTCACCGGGCCGGTGCGCTTCGGTGACTTCTTGCCACCCGGGGCGTCCTTGCGGCCCCCGTGGACGGCTGGAGCGTCCGACAAGATGCTCACCCTTTCCTTCTGTCGTCTTCATGGTCTGTCTTGCAGGGCACGAGGGACTTGAACCCCCAACCTTCGGTTTTGGAGACCGATGCTCTGCCAGTTGAGCTAGTGCCCTCCGCGGCTCGTCCGGCCGATCCGGCCCGCGCACAGATGCCCGAAGGCGAACTGCGTCAGGGCGCGACCAACCATGTGGAAGAACCACCAGTGGGTGAGTCTACGCACGCCACCCACGCCGCTCCAAAGTACGACGGCCTGTGATCAGCAGACCGGCGACTCCCAGGCGATGGTGACCATCCCGCGACCGAGACTGTCACCCGCCGTGCGGACGTGGAGCGGCGACTTCGCGTCGACGGCCTCTGCAGGAAGGCGGAAGGTGATGGCGTCGTCATCGATCTCGACACCGATCAATCCGCACGGCTCCTGCTCCTCACCTGCGGGCGGGGACACCGCCTGGTCGACCTCGGCGCCGACGCCGGCACCGACACCGTGGCCAGGCTGGTCCTCCGGGCTGTCGACCACCACCGGGCCCGAT
>NZ_JBMCZA010000211.1:21478-23425 GCF_048654705.1 Nocardioides sp. CPCC 206348 | reverse complement strand
GCGGGCGGGGACACCGCCTGGTCGACCTCGGCGCCGACACCAGCACCGACACCGTGGCCAGGCTGATCGTCCGGGCTGTCGACCACCACCGGGCCCGAGGGGTCGTACGCCACGTCGGCCTCGACCCCGTGCTCGGCGAGAGCCGCTTCGAGCCCGTCAGCGTCCTCCAGGCTCGTGATGGTCACCACGATGTCGCCGTCACCTTCCTCGACGACAGCAAACGCGGCGTCGGGTCGCAACACGGCTGCACCGATGGCGACCGAGCCACCGGCGACGGCGGCGGCAGCGAGGACAGCGAGGCGACGACGGACCCGCCCCGGTCGTGGGGCGCTCGCTCCGGAACGTTCAGCGACGTGGTGCCGGAGCTCGGTGAGCAACGACTGCTCGAATGCATCGAGCGGGCCCTTCGAGCCGGAATCGGTGGCGCGGTGGATGGTCATGACGGAACCTCCGGGGTGAGCGCGGCCTCCACGCCGGGGCGTGACGGCTGCAGGTGGGACTGGACCAGGCGCCGGCTGCGGTGCAGCCGGACCCGCGCGGTGGCCGGCTTCACCCCCAGCACGGCAGCCGCTTCGGTGACCGACAATCCGTCGAGGGCAACGAGCTCCATGAGCGCCCGGTCGCGAGGACGCAGGGCACGGAGGGCGGCGTACAGGGAACGGGTCTCCCGTTCGGCGTCGATGCGCTCCTCGATCCGCCCAAGGCTGTCGCTGTCGAGCAGCCGGCGGCCCGCGACCTTGCGCACCACCTGGCGCTGGCGGCCCTGGCGTCGGAACTCGGCGGCGACGACGTTGCGCGCCACCCCCATCAGCCAGCCCACCGGGCTCCCCCGGTCGGGGCAGTAGCTGCTGGCGGCATCGATGGCGGCGAGGAACACGTCGGCGGTGAGATCCGCTGCCAGGTGCGGATCCGCCACGCGCCGGGCCACGAACCGCTGGACGGCGTCGAGATGCTCTCGGTAGAAGGCCTCGAACACGTCGGGATCGCGGGCGATCCGGACGAGGTCCGCAGGCTCGTTGTCGGTCATGTCCCCTCTTGGCTCCCCGGGCCCTCGACGTTACAAGCGCCCGCCCACCTACGATGGCGGCGTGCGGGACCTCCATGTGCTTCCCAAGGCCCATCTCCACCTGCACTTCACCGGCTCGATGCGACACGGCACCCTGCTGGAGCTCGCGGAGCGCGACGGCATCCACCTGCCCGACGCGCTCGTCTCCGAGTGGCCCCCGCAGCTCACCGCCGCGGACGAGAAGGGCTGGTTCCGCTTCCAGCGCCTGTACGACGTCGCGCGCTCCGTGCTGCGCACCGAGGACGACGTACGACGGCTGGTGCTCGAGGCTGCGCAGGACGATGTCGCCGACGGCGGCCGGTGGCTGGAGATCCAGGTCGACCCGAGCGGCTACGGCGCACGGTTCGGCGGCATCACCGCGTTCACCGACCTGGTCCTGGACGCGGTGCGGGACGCCACGCAGCGCACCGGCCTCGGCATGGCGGTGGTGATCGCGGCCAACCGGACCCGTCACCCGCTGGATGCCCGCACCCTGGCCCGCCTGGCCGCGCAGTACGTCGATCGCGGGGTGGTCGGCTTCGGACTGTCGAACGACGAGCGCCGCGGCCGGACCTCCGACTTCGCGGGGGCGTTCGCGATCGCCGAACGGGCCGGCCTGATGCTGGCGCCCCACGGCGGCGAGCTCCGCGGCCCGGAACACATCAGCGCGTGCCTCGACTCGCTGCACGCCGGACGACTCGGCCACGGGGTGCGCGCCGCGGAGGATCCCGACCTGCTGCGGCGGATCGTAGACACCGGGGTCGCACTGGAGGTGTGCCCGGTGTCGAACGTCGCCCTGGGCGTCTACTCCGACCTGACCTCGGTCCCGCTCCCCACGCTGCTCGACGCCGGCGCGACGGTGGCGCTCGGCGCCGACGACCCGCTGCTCTTCGGGTCGAGGC
>NZ_JBMCZA010000211.1:19501-21400 GCF_048654705.1 Nocardioides sp. CPCC 206348 | reverse complement strand
GCGCTGGCGGACATCGACGCGTGGCTGGCCGCCCCCGAACAGGACGCCTGAACACCCACGGCGCCCGGACGGTTTGGAGCGTGCCCGGGACTGGGACAATGACGCCATGAGCGACCAGCCGCCCCTGACTCCCCCGTCGCAGCCGTCGCCGGGATTCGAGCCCTACCAGGCTCCGGCGTACGGCGACGTCGCTCCCGATGCGCCCACCCAGCAGGCACCCGCGGGTTCCGCCCCGGTCCCGCCCGCGCCGCCGTACCCGGTCGCCCCGGGGCCGTACCCCGTCACGCCTGCGCCGCACGCGGCGGCGCCGTACCCGGGCTCGCCGTCGCCGTACCAGGTCGCGCCGCAGTACATCCGGCACGTCGCGCCGACGCACCCGATGGCGACCACGTCGCTGGTGCTCGGCATCAGCGGCCTGGTCGGGCTGCTGCTCACGCCGGTCTTCTTCGTGACCTTCCTGGCCGTGCTGTGCTCGCCCTTCGCCATCTGGACCGGCCTTCGGGCGCGCCGCGAGATCCGGGCCAACCCCCAGGCCTTCACCGGCGAGGGGCTCGCCACGGGCGGCTTCGTCACCGGGATCATCGGCCTGGTCCTCGCGGTGCTCGGGTTGCTGGCCATCCTGGCCATCGCGGGCCTGTTCATCGCGGCGCTGAGCTCCGCGAACGGCTGACCTTCCGCCCCGCCTTCCGCCCCGCCTTCCGCCCGACCTTGCTCCCGGGCTGTCTCAGAGCACGCAGCCGACGAGCACGGGCTCGTTGACCAGCGCGACGCCGAAGCGCGCCTCGACGCCGTCGCGGACCTCACGGGCGAGGTCGAGCAGCTCCACCGTCGACGCGCCACCACGGTTCGTGAGCGCGAGGGTGTGCTTGGTCGACAAGGAGACGCGGGCGTCCGGCCGGTCGAGCCCGAAGCCCTTGCCGAAGCCGGCCCGCTCGATCAGCCAGGCCGCGCTGGTCTTCACCCGCCCGTCGTCCTGGGGGTACGACGGCGCTCCCTCCGGAACCCGGTCGGGCTCGACGAACGGGTTGGTGAAGAACGACCCGGCACTCCACGTGTCGTGGTCCGCAGCGTCGAGCACCATGCCCTTGCCGCGCCGCAGGCCGAGGACGGCTTCCCGGACCTCCGCCAGCGGGGCCCGGTCACCGACCTGGACGCCCAGGGTGCGGGCCAGCTCGGCGTAGCCGACCGGTGCCGACTGCTCGCCGGGGTGGAACTCGAACGTGACGTCGAGGACGACGTGGCGGCCGGGATCGGCCTTGAAGCGCGAGTGGCGGTAGCCGAACTGGCAGTCGGCCGCAGCGAAGCTGCGCTGTCCGCGCAGCACCCGGTCCCAGACCCGGACCCGGGCGATGGTCTGGGCGACCTCCTGGCCGTAGGCGCCGACGTTCTGGATCGGGGTGGCCCCGACGGTCCCGGGGATCCCGGAGAGGGCCTCGACGCCGGTCCAGCCCTCGCTGACAGCCCGGGCCACGAAGGCGTCCCAGGGTTCGCCGGCCGCGACCGTCACCGACGCGATCCCGCACGCGTCGCCGTCGACATGGACGCCGCCACCGGTCAGGTGCACGACCGTCCCGGCGAAGCCCTCATCGGCGACCACCAGGTTGCTGCCGCCGCCCACCAGGAGCACCTGCTCGCCGGCCGCGTCGGCGGCCGACACGGCGGCGACCAGCTCGTCGGCGTCGTCGACCGCGACGTAGCGGGTGGCCGGGCCGCCCAGGCGCAGCGTCGTGAGGTCCGCGAGGGCGGGGTCGGCGACGACCGGGTCAGCCACGAATGGTCGCCTTGGGTGCGCCGAGCACCTTGGTCCCGTCGGAGGTGACCACGAGCGCCAGCGCGAGCAGGTCGTCGGTCCGGGCGCCGACCGTGCCCGAGACGGTCACCCGCGCCGCTCCCGTGGCG
>NZ_JBMCZA010000211.1:19412-19491 GCF_048654705.1 Nocardioides sp. CPCC 206348 | reverse complement strand
GGTCGGCGCGGGTGATCTCGTAGGTGACCTCGGGGAGCGCGTCGCCCGTGGTGAGGTCGCTGATGGCGCTCATGCAGCC
>NZ_JBMCZA010000211.1:17076-19402 GCF_048654705.1 Nocardioides sp. CPCC 206348 | reverse complement strand
GCGATCACACCGGGCAGGCCGACCGCGAGCGCGATCTCCTCGTCCTGGTGGATCGGGTTCTGGTCGCCGCTGGCCGCCGCGTAGGCGACCAGGTCGGCGCGGGTGATCTCGTAGGTGACCTCGGGGAGCACGTCGCCCGTGGCGAGGTCGCTGATGGCGCTCATGCGGTGGCTCCCCGGTGGACGATGGTCGCGGTCGCCGTACACACGACGGAGCCGGAGGCGTCGACGATCTCGCTGGAGGTGCTCACGATGTCGTTGCCGCCGATGGACCGCACACCGGTGACGGTGAGGGCAGCGGTCAGCACGTCACCGATGACGACGGGGCGCTCGTAGCGGAAGCGCTGGTCGCCGTGGACGATCCGGGACAGCTCGACCTGCTCGACATCCAGGAAGTCCTGGAGGGCGGCGAAGGTGACCACGATCGGGAAGGTCGGCGGGAGGCCCGCTGCGACGTCGTAGCTGCCCCCGACCGAGGTGGCGAAGGCCACGACGGCATCCGTCGTGACCGGGTAGGGCTGCGTCGGGGGGTAACCACGCCCGACGAGGGAGGCGTCGATCGGCATGGCCCCAGCCTAGAGGTCGCAAAACGACATCAGTCCGCGGTCCCCGAAGGGGGCCACGGACTGGCGGAGCGCCGAAGGGGCGCTGGGTCGAACGAGTGCGTCAGCGGGTCTCGCGGTGCGCGGTGTGGGTGCGGCAACGCGGGCAGAACTTCGACAGCTCGATGCGGTCGGGGTCGTTGCGGCGGTTCTTCTTCGTGATGTAGTTCCGCTCCTTGCAGTCCACGCACGCGAGCGTGATCTTGGGGCGAACGTCTGAGCTCTTGCTGGCCACGGGAAGTCCTTCTACTGCTGTCTATGGGGTACTGCCGGGGTGATTCTTCGTCATCTGGCGTAGCGGGGGCGGGACTCGAACCCGCGACACCACGATTATGAGCCGTGTGCTCTAACCACCTGAGCTACCCCGCCAGGGGGTCAGGGCGTCTGCCGCACCTTGCGGCTTTCACCGTCCGGATTGGCAGACCCTTGTCCCAGAGCCCCTTTACGGAATCGAACCGTAGACCTTCTCCTTACCATGGAGACGCTCTGCCGTCTGAGCTAAAGGGGCAACGCCGCAGAACGATACACGCGCTTTCGGCGGAGGAGAAATCGGGCCGTGCAGAGCCGAATTCAGGCGTGGATCCGGGCGAACGGTCGGGCCTGTTCGAGCTCGTAGGCGAGCTCGATCAGGAGGGTCTCCTGACCGGGTGCAGCCCCGAACATCATGCCCTGCGGGAGGCCCGTCGCGGTGGTCGCGAGGGGCAACGAAATGGCCGGTGCACCCGTGACGTTCTGCCACGGCGTGAAGGCCACCCAGTCCATCAGCTTGTCGATGATCACGTCGTAGCTCTGGGTCGGATCGAGGTGGCCCACGGGGGGCGTGGCCGCACCGAGCGTCGGGGTCAGCGCGACGTCGTACTTCTCGTAGTAGAGCTCGGCCTGGGCGTTGGCACGCTTCAGGCGCGTGATCGTCCCGGGGAGGCGGTGCAGGTTTCGTCGTGCGTGCCGGGCCAGCCCGAGGGTGAGGTTGTCGTGCTTCGCCTTGCTCCACGTGCGCCCGTGGACCGGCCGGCCGGTGGTCAGCATCGCCTGGGCGAGCACCGCCCAGTAGAGGAGGAAGTCGTCGGCGAAGCCGGGGCCGATCGGGGCATCGGTCTCGGTCACCGTGTGCCCGAGGTCCTCGAGCAGGGCCGCGGTCTCCTCGGTCAGCGCGCGCGTCTCGGCGTCCGCTCCACGGCCCACGCCACTGGTGTTCAGCGCGATCCGCAGCCGGCGCTTGATCGGCCGGGTCAGGTCGCCGATCGGCGGGAGCGCGAGGTTGCGCTGGACGCGCTCGGCCTCCCGGTAGAACGCGGCCGTGTCGCGCACCGTCCGCGTCACCACCCCGTCGGAGACGATCTTGATCGGCATCTCCCGCATCAGCCTGTCCTGCGGCAACCGGCCGCGGGTCGGCTTGAGGCCGACCAACCCGTTGACCGACGCCGGGATCCGGATGGAACCGCCGCCGCCGTTCGCGTGAGCGATCGGTACGGCGCCCGCCGCGACGAGTGCGGCCGAGCCGGCGCTCGAGGCACCGGCCGAGTGGTCGGTGTTCCACGGGGTGCGGACCGCACCGAGTCGCGGGTGCTCGGCGGACGCGCTGAAGCCGTACTCCGAGAGCTGGCTCTTGCCCAGCGCGATCATCCCGGTGGCGAGGTACGACGCAGCGAAGTCGCCGTCCTTCCTCGCCGGCCGGGGCGACCAGGCGTCGGTGCCCGACATGGTCGGCATGCCGGCCACGTCGAC
>NZ_JBMCZA010000211.1:1536-17034 GCF_048654705.1 Nocardioides sp. CPCC 206348 | reverse complement strand
CGTTCGTACGCCGTGAAGGCCATCGCGTTCAGCTCTGCGGCGACCTTCTCGATCCGGCTGATCGCGGCCTCGACCGCTTCGGAGGCGGAGACCTTGCCGGCACCGAGGTGCTCGGCGAGGCCGACCGCGTCCAGGTCGCCGAGGGCGTCGTCGGTGAAGGCGTGGACTCGCGTCGTCATGGGTCGAGACCGTAGCCGCCGGATGGTCGCGGTGCGACCAGTTCAGGGACGGGGTCAGAAGAGCCAGATCGCGAGCACCGGGACCAGCAGGCTGATCGCGAGCGCAGAGAGTCCCATCGCCAGGCCGGCGAACGCCCCCTCCGTCTCGTCCTCGCGGAGCATCCGGGAGGCGCCGACGCCGTGCGAGACCGCGCCGACGGCGAGGCCGCGCGCCCGGCGGTCGCGGATCCGGAGGACGTCGAGCACCGCCGGTCCGGCGATGGCACCGACGATCCCAATGATGATCGCGAACACCGCCGCCAGGGGCGGGATGCCACCGAGCGCATCGGTGACGGCGATCGCCACGGGGGTCGTGGCAGCCTTGGTGGCCAGGGTCCGTTCGAGATCGTCCCCGGCGCCGAGAGCACGCGCGAGCAGCACCGCGGACACGATCGACACGACGGCACCGACCACGATCGCCACCAGCATCGGGACGACGAAGCCCTTGAGCCGTGCAGCCTGGCGGTGCAGCGGGACCGCGAGGGCGACGGTCGCCGGCCCCAGCCAGAAGGCAATCAGCTCGGTGGCCCGGCGGTAGTCGGGGTAGTCGACGTCCAGCGCGGTGATGGCCACGCCGACGATAACGATGGTCACCAGTACCGGCTGGACCAGGGCGTGCCCGCCGGAGCGGACCTGCAGCCACCGGCCGAGCTGGTAGCCGCCGAGGGTCACGGCGAGGAGGGCGAGCGGCGAGCGCGCGACCTCGAGGGCCTGGTCGAGGGCCGCGTTCACACGGTGCCCAGGTCGTCGCGGGGGCGGCCGAGGAGCCGCTCCAGCGCCACCGCGGTCCAGCCGACCGCGGCCAGGCCGAGCAGCCACGAGCCGAGCATCGCCACCCCGATCGGCAGCGCCTCGCGCCCGATCAGCCCGAGGTAGAGGACCACTCCGACACCGGCCGGCACGAAGAAGAGCTGCAGGTGCCGCAGCAACGCGGAGCCGGCGCGCACGATCGAGCCCTGGTCGTCGTACCGACGCAGACGGAGGAAGCAGAACAGCAGCAGCATGCCGACGACCGGCCCCGGGACGGACAGGTCCGCGACACGGGCCACGAACTCGCCGAGGAGCTGGAACGCGACCAGCCAGGTGAGTCCGGCAATCAACGACGTTCCTTGAGGCGCACGTTGGGCAGCACGGGCGCGGGGATCGGCTTCAGCGGCTGGTCGGGTACGACGCCGAAGCGCCCTGCTGCGACGAGGCGGCTGTCGCCCACGATCTCGCCGGCGGCGTCGGTGATCTGCGCCTGCCAGTCGTCCCGGAAGCCCGCGACCTCCTCGTGGGTGCGGCCGACGAAGTTCCACCACATCACGATGGGCTCGCCGAACGGCGGGCCGCCGAGCAGCAGCAATCGGGCACCCTCGGCACCAGCGACCAGACGGACCTGCGCGGCGCCGGGGGCGAGGTAGGCGAGGTCGGCCCGGGCCGCGTCGACGCCGTCGACGGACACCGATCCGAGGTCGACGAGGACCCCGTGCTCGAAGGTCTCGTCGACCGGAACGTCCAGGCTGGCGCCGGGATCGAGGACCAGCTCGGCGCCCAGCAACGGGGTGAAGGTGGTGACGGGCGACGTGTCCCCGAGCGCCGAGCCGAGGAACACGCGGGCGCGCCAGCCCGCTCCCGTGATCTCGGCAGGTGCGTGGTGCTGGAAGCCCGGGGCGGTGTGGCGGTCGGCGTCCGGCAGGGCGACCCAGAGCTGGGCGCCGTGCAGCACCGACGTCTCCGGCGTGGACACCTCGGAGTGGCTGATCCCCTGCCCGGCGGTCATCAGGTTGACCTCGCCGGGCCGGACCATCGCCACGTTGCCGGCGCTGTCGCGATGCTCGATCTCGCCGGTGAACAGCCAGCTCACGGTCTGCAGTCCGGTGTGCGGGTGCGGCGCGACCTCCATGCCGCCGGACTCACTGACCGCGTCCGGGCCGTAGTGGTCGAGGAAGCACCAGGCGCCGATCAGCGACCGTTCCCGCTGCGGCAGCGTGCGTCGTACCGTCATCGCCCGAGGCCCGCCCAGCGGAACCTCCCGGGGCGTCATCAACTCGACCATGCCCTTCATCTTTCCGCGCTCGTCAACCACAGGTGGGCCCGGGTTCACCGGGAGCGGGGAAGGTGGCAACGTGCGGATCGCTCAGCTGGCCAACTTCGTCGGGTCGACCTCGGGAGGGATGCGGACCGCGCTCGAGCACCTCGGGCGGGGCTACGTCGCCGCCGGGGCCGAGCGCCTCCTGGTGATCCCCGGCCCGGTCGACGCCATCCTCGAGACCGACCTGGGCGACGTCGTCCAGGTGCGCGCACCCCGGGTCGGCGGCGGCTACCGCCTGATCGTCGAACCGTGGCGGGTCACCGACGTCCTCGAGCAGTGGAGGCCGACCAGCGTCGAGTGGAGCGACAAGCTCACCCTGTTGCCGGTGGCGTGGTGGGCCGGGCGCAAAGACGTGCGCAGCGTGCTGCTGTCGCATGAACGCCTGGGCGACATGTTCGCGATGAGGACCGGCTTCGACACGACGTCCAAGGTCTCCATCGGCCTGCTCAACCGCCTGCTCGTCCGCAGCTTCGACACCCTCGTCGTGACCTCGCGCTACGCCGAGGGCGAGTTCCGCACGGTCGCGGACTCCGCCGGCTGCCCGGTGGAACGGGTCCCGCTGGGGGTGGACCTCGAGACCTTCCGGCCCGCTGTGGGACGCGCCGGGGGCGGCCAGGAGCTCCGCCTGGTGCACGCGGGTCGGCTCTCCCGGGAGAAGTCCCCGCACCTGGCCGTCGCTACCGCCGTCGAGCTGCACCGCCGCGGCGTTCCGGTCCGGCTCGACGTGTACGGCGACGGGCCGCACCGCGACGAGCTGGAGGAGATCGCCGCGGGCTCACCCGTCCACTTCCACGGGTACGTCGATGGGCGGGCCACGTTGCGCGACCGGCTCGCTGCCGCCGACATCTCCCTGTCGGTGTGCCCGGGCGAGACGTTCGGGCTGGCAGTCCTGGAGGCGCTGGCGTGCGGGACGCCCGTGGTCACCGCCGACCGGGGCGGGGCCCGGGAGCTGGTCACCGACGCCTGTGGAGCGTGGGCCGCACCCGAAGCGGGCGCCCTGGCGGATGCCGTCGTGGGTCTCGCGGCGCGCCCGCAGGCCCGGGTGCGCCGGGCAGCCCGCCTCCGCGCCGAGACCTTCACGTGGTCGAGCACCGTGGACCGGATGCTGGCCATCCACGCCGGCGACCGGGCCGGCGTGCTCAGCGCCTGAGGCTCCTCCCGGAATACCCACCGGCGGGGACCTGTTGCCGTTCGAGTGACCTCACTCTTCGACCCGCTCAGCATCGGCACGACCACGCTGGCGAACCGCGTCCTGATGGCCCCGCTGACCCGGATGCGCGCGACGCCCGGGATCGACGTCCCGAACGACCTGGTCGTGGAGTACTACCGGCAGCGCGCGGGAGCGGGCCTGATCATCTCGGAGGGCACCCAGATCTCGCCGATCGGCAAGGGCTACATGGACACCCCGGGCATCTACAGCCCGGAGCAGGTCGAGGGCTGGCGCAAGGTCACCGACGCCGTGCACGCCGAGGGTGGCCGGATCGCGGCCCAGATCTGGCACGTCGGCCGGGTGTCGCACGAGTCGTTCCACGACGGCGCCCTGCCGGTGTCGGCGTCCGCACTGCCGTACCGCAACCGCGCCACGATCAAGGGCGAGGACGGCCGGCCGCTGCGCGCGGACTGCCCGACGCCGCGGGCCCTCAGCGTCGAGGAGATCGCCGAGACCGTCGAGGACTACCGCCGTGCGACCGCGAACGCCCGGGAGGCCGGCTTCGACCTGGTCGAGCTGCACGGCGCGCACGGCTACCTGATCCACCAGTTCCTCAGCGAGCAGAGCAACCACCGCACCGACGAGTACGGCGGCTCCCAGGACAACCGCGCCCGCTTCCCGCTCGAAGCCCTCGACGCAGCCATCGACGCGTGGGACGCCGAGCACGTCGGCATCCGGATCTCCCCGCAGGGCTCGTTCAACGGGCTCGATGACGACGACCTGCCGATGGCGCTGCACCTCGCCGCCGAGTTCTCGCGCCGGAACCTCGCCTTCCTGCACCTCTCCGAGCCGGACTGGGCCGGCGGCCCGGTGATCGACGACGAGTTCCGCAAGCAGCTGCGCGCCGTGTTCAGCGGGGTCATCGTCGGCGCCGGGAACTACACGACCGACAAGGCCGAGCGGCTGCTCGCCGCCGGGCTGATCGACGCTGCTGCGTTCGGTCGGCCCTTCATCGCCAACCCCGACCTGCCCGAGCGGTTCCGGATCGGCGCCGAGCTCAACGAACCCGACGGAGCCACCTTCTACGGCGGTGGCGCCCAGGGCTACACCGACTACCCGGCGCTGGCCGCCGGCTGATCCGGGCGGACGGCGGGCGCCAGGGGCGCCACGATCCGGGCCAGTCGCTCCCGCGCGACGCGGGTCAGCAGCAGCACCGGCATCAACAGCGCGACGGTCATCGCTCCGATCACGATCGCGTAGTAGGCGCCGTGCAGTGACGAGTCGAGCGGCGCGACCAGTCCGAGCAGCAGCGACACCGCCACCAGGGCGCCCATCGCGTGCCGGGGCAGGCGCTGGGTCGCAAGGAACGGCGGCAGCATCAGGAAGTACCAGAGGTGCACCACCGGCGACAGCAGCACGAAGGCCGCCGTCGTCATCGCGACGGCACCGAGGGCCGCGGCTCGCGAACCGGTCCGCCCGCGCAGCACCATCCAGGCACCGACACCGAGCGCGACCAGCAGGCCCACGGCCCGCACCAGGTCGCGGAACAACGCCGGGTCCGTCCCCAGACCCAGATGAAGCGCACCCCAGTCCAGGACGCCACCCACCAGGGTGGTCGCCGAGAGGGGGGTGTTGACCTCGCCGGGGACGGTGAGGGCCCGTACCCAGCCGGTCCCGAGCCCGGTGACCAGGCCCAGTCCCACGAGCGTTCCGACGGACACCGCGGCAACGGCCGCGAGGCGTCGTACCCGGGGCAGCAGGGCTGCTCCCGCCGGGAGGGAGACGATCACGATGCCGACGGCCACCAGGCCGCCCGGCACCTTCACACCAGCCGCGACCCCGGCGAGCATCGCTCCCCAGACCCAGCCGCGTTCGACGGCGATGACCAGCGCAGCGGCCATCAGGCCGACCATGAGCAGGTCGTTGTGCAGACCGGCGACACCGTTGGCCATCATCAACGGCGAGACCAGGACGAGCGCCGAGGCCACCGCAGGGTTGGCCCCGGTCCAGCCGGCGAGGCGGGGAACGGCCCACGCCAGCAGCGCGAGGCCGACCAGGGCGATGCAGCGGTGTGCGATCACCAGCATCCACGGGTTGCCCGTGGTGCCGGCTGCCAGCGCGCCGAAGAAGACGGGCACCGGCCCGTACGGCGTCGCGGTGTCCCACCACAGCGGGTCGACCGCCTGCACGATCGGCGGTCCGGTGATCCAGGGCCACGGGATGAAGTCGGCGGGAGCGAGCGCGCCGGGTCCCCAGTCGTACGGCGACAGTCCGACCCTCGCGAGCATGCCCTGGGCGGCGTACGACCAGCCGTCCCGCGAGAACAGCGGCGGCGCCAGCACCAGCGGGGCACACCAGGCGGCCGTGGCGAACCGGACGAGGGCCACGCCTTCGGCCGGATCGACGGTGTCCCTGTCTCCGACGGCGACCGTGCGACACAGGCGCAGCCAGGCATTGGCCAGTAGGCCGAGGCCGGCGAGAACGACCACCAGGCCGGCCATCCGACCGATCTCCAGGCCGCGCAGCACGTCGAGCGGACCCACATCGAGGACGGGGGTGCTCGGAGGAAGGGTGGCGGTGACGAGGCCACCGAGGAGTACCAGCACCCCACCCAGGAGCCCGCGCGTGATCACGATCGGACGGTAGCCACGACGGTTGTCGGCGGGGCGGCGATTGTCGGACGGTGGGTTGAACGGGCCGACAACAGGGCAAGAACGCGCGTGCCCCTGCTCGGGAGGCCTGATTTGCCCTAGATTGCTGACATTCCCCGGTGCGGTCGCGCACCACCTGACTGAAGGAGGACCCATGTCCTACAACCAGCCGCCGCCTCCTCCGGGAGGCCCCGGAGCCCCGCCGCCGCCTGGTGGTGGATATGGCGGTGCCCCGCAGTTCGGTGCCCCGGCCGGCGTTCCCCGTCCTGCCGAGCTCCTCAACCGCTTCCTGGCCCGGCTGATCGACCACGTGATCCTCGGTGTGGTCTTCGTGCCGATCTACTTCATCCTGAGCGCGATCATCTACTCGGGCTTCAGCACGTCCTTCGGCGAGTACTTCATCTTCTACACGCTGACGGCCGTCCTGCAGGCCGCTCTCTACCTCGGCTACTTCTCCCTGCTGGAGTCGAACCGTGGCCAGACCGTCGGCAAGATGCTCCTGAAGCTGCGCACCTACGGCCCCGACGGCGTGAGCAACCCGACGATGGAGCAGGCGGCCAAGCGCAACGCCTACTCCGCGCTCGGCATCCTCAGCATCATCCCGTTCATCGGCTGGTTCTTCCTCGGCTGGGCCGCTCCGATCGCGGCGATGATCTTCATCGCGGTGACGCTCAACAGCGACCAGCCCAACCACCAGGGCTGGCACGACAAGTTCGCCGGCGGCACCCGGGTCCTCCAGATCGGCTGACCCTGCCGCACCTCGCAAGGGGCGTCCTCCCTCCGGAGGGCGCCCCTTCGGCGTACCCACGCCGAGCGTCCTAGGCTGCGGCCATGGGAATCCTCACTCCAGTCGCGATCAAGATCGGCTCCCAGACGTGGATGCCGAAGCTGCTGCCACAGGTCACCTGGACCGACTCCCACCTCCAGCGGCTCACCCGCGGGCGCCTGAGCCTGCTGGACATCGCCGGGCTGCCGAACCTGATGCTGACCGTCGTGGGCCGCAAGTCGGGCATCCCGCGGTCGACACCCCTGCTCTGCGTGCCCTGGCGGGGCGGCTGGCTGATCGCCGGTTCGCACTTCGGCGCACCCAAGGCGCCGGTGTGGACGCACAACCTCCGCGCGGCGGACACGGTCGAGGTCGCCTACCGGCGCCGCCAGTACACCTGTACCTGGCGCGAGCTGACCGACGCCGAGAAGGACAAGGCATGGGCCCACATGCTGACGGTCTGGCCCAACTACGCGAAGTACACCGAGTGGACCGACCGGGTGATCCCGGTCTTCCTGCTCAGTCCCATGTGAGGACAGGCATACCCAACTGAGGCCAACCTTGCCTTACCCTTCACGGGTGGGGGAAGGCACCGCAGTCACACAGGTCGAGCACCCGGTCCTCGCGACCGGGTTCGCCGTCGACCTCGCGCGCCACGGCGACCGTCCCGCCCTGCACACGGCGGACGGCAGCATCAGCTACGCCACCCTGGCTCGCCGCGTCGCGGCGGCCCGCACCGGGCTCGACGCCCTGGCCGGCCCGACCCGCCAGCTCGTCCGGTTGAGCCCGGCCCCCACGGTCGACTTCGTCGTGGCCTGGCTGGCCTCGCTGTCCGGCGGGCACGCCACCCTGCTGACGCACAACGACGGCCTCGCCCGGGCCTACACCTCCTCCATCGAGTACGACGACCGCGAGTGGCGTCCGACAGGCGCTCCGGCGCCCGCCCTCCACCCCGACCTGCGCCTGCTGCTCAGCACGTCCGGCTCGACCGGGTCACCCAAGCTCGTGCGCCTGTCGCAGGCCAACCTCGACGCCAACGCGACCGCCATCGCGTCGTACCTCGGCCTGCGCAGCGACGACGTCGCGGTCACCACGCTGCCGCTCGACTACTGCTACGGCCTGTCGGTCCTGCACAGCCACCTCGCGGTCGGGGCATCCCTGATGCTCGACGACAGGTCGGTCACCGACCCGGGCCTGTGGGCCGATGCCCGCGACCGCGGCGTGACGTCGTTCGCCGGCGTCCCGTACACCTTCGACCTGCTCGGCGCGGCCGGCTGGCCCGAGCTCCCGGCACTGCGCCAGGTCACCCAGGCCGGCGGCCGGATGGCGCCCGAGCGGGTCACCGCACTGGCCGAGCAGGGCCGCATCGAGGGCTGGGACCTGTTCGTCATGTACGGCCAGACCGAGGCGACCGCACGGATGGCCTACCTGCCGCCGGCCCTCAACCTGACCCATCCGGCGGCGGTCGGCGTCGCGGTTCCCGGCGGCGCCTTCCGGATCGATCCGGTGGACGGCACCGAGCCCGGCGTCGGCGAGCTCGTCTACTCCGGTCCGAACGTGATGATGGGCTACGCCGAGTCCCCGGCCGACCTGGCACTGGGCCAGGGCAGCCAGGAGCTGCGCACCGGCGACCTCGCCCGGATCACCGACGGGCTCGTCCAGATCGTCGGTCGTCGCTCACGCTTCGCGAAGGTGTTCGGCGAACGCATCGACCTGGACCGGGTGCAGACCCTGCTGTGCCTCGGCGGCCACGACGTGGCCTGCGCGGAAGCCGCCGACGGCTCCGGACTGGTGGTGGCGGTGCCCGGTCCGTCCGACGCCCTCACCCTCGACGAGGTGCGCGCGGCGACGGCCGCCGACACCCGGTTGCCCGGTCACGCGATCCGCGTCGTACCGATCGACGACCTGCCCCGGTTGCCGAACGGCAAGGTCGACCAGCAGGCCGTCGCCCGCCTCGAGGTGCCCGAGGTCGTCGACCAGGGCACGGCCGCCACCTCGATCGCCCGCCTCTACGAGCGGATCCTCGGAGCCGGCCCGGTCGGGCCCGACGACTCCTTCGTCGGCCTCGGCGGCGACTCCCTGTCCTACGTCGAGCTCTCGCTCCGTCTCGAGCGACGGATCGGCCGACTGCCTGCCGACTGGCCGCGTCGCTCCATCGAGGACCTCGCCACCCTGCTGGGCAACGCCGACCACCCGCGTCGCCGGGGCTGGGCACG
Source organism: Nocardioides sp. CPCC 206348 (assembly GCF_048654705.1). NCBI lineage: Bacteria > Bacillati > Actinomycetota > Actinomycetes > Propionibacteriales > Nocardioidaceae > Nocardioides > Nocardioides sp. CPCC 206348. The sequence continues at coordinate 7,959 of NZ_JBMCZA010000211.1, read as the reverse complement.
CATCGACACGACGATCGCGCTGCGTGCCGCCGCCATCGTCTTCATCGTCGGCACCCACACGAACCTGTGGCTGCTCTACGGCGGTGCCCACGTGCTCCTCGCCGTCGCCGGCGCCAACTTCGCCCGCTTCCACCTCGCCGACGAGAGTCCGCGCGACCGGGTGCGCCGGGTGTTCCGCGCCACCAGCCGGGTCGTCGTACCGGCTGTCCTGTGGATCGGCGCGGTGTCGCTGGTGACGGGCGAATACCCGTGGCGCAGCGTGTTCCTGCTCAACGACGTGCTCGGCACCCGGACGTGGTCCGAGCCGGCCTGGCACTACTGGTTCATCGAAGTCATCGTGCTCTTCGCGGTCGGTGCCGGACTGCTGATGGCGATCCCGCGCGTGATGGCGCTCGAGCGCCGGCACCGCTTCGCACTCGCCGCCGGTCTCACCGCCCTGGCGCTCCTCCCGCGCTTCTGGGCCACCGTGTCGTCGTACGACGGCGACGTGATCCACTCCTCGACCTTCGTCGCGTGGCTCTTCCTCGGCGGGTGGGCGGCGTCGGTCGCCCGGAATGCGCCCCAGCGACTCCTCGTCACCACCCTGCTGCTGGCGGGCGCCTTCGACCTCACCGGTGACGTCGCCCGCGACCTGATGATCGCCGGCGGCGTGCTCCTGCTGGTGTGGGTGGCGACGGTGCCGTGGCCACGGGTCCTGGTCGGCCTGACCGGAACGATCGCCAGCGCCTCGCTCTACGTCTACCTCACCCACTGGCAGATCTACCCCCACCTGGAGCACCGCTGGCCGCTCGCCGGACTGCTGGTCTCCCTCGCCGCCGGCGTCCTCACGTGGCACCTGGTGAACCGGGCCACCGCGCTGGCCGCCCGGCGCTCTCACTACGCTCCCCATCGAACCGAACGACAGGAATCCCGATGAAGAACCGCCTGCTGCGCGCCGGTCTCGGCCTCGCCGCCGTCACGCTCGTCGCTCCGATGCTCGCTGCCTGCAGCGGTGACGACGACGAGCCCAAGCTGGTCATCTACAACGCCCAGCACGAGCCGCTGCTCAAGGAGCTGGCCCCGGCGTTCACGAAGGAGACCGGCATCGAGGTCGAGCTCCGCAACGGCAAGGACCTCGAGCTCTCCAACCAGCTCGTCCAGGAGGGCGACGCGTCGCCGGCCGACGTGTTCCTCACCGAGAACTCCCCCGCCATGTCGCAGGTCGAGGCAGCCGGCCTGTTCGAGAAGCTGCCCGCCGACCTGGTGGCGCCGATCCCCGCGCAGTACCGCCCCCGCAGCGGCCTGTGGACCGGTTTCGTGGCGCGCTCGACGGTGCTCGTCTACAACACCGACAAGGTCCAGCCGTCCGACCTCCCGGCCTCGCTCCTCGACCTGGCGAAGCCCGAGTGGAAGGGCCGCCTGTCCTTCTCCCCGACCGGCGCCGACTTCCAGGCGATCGTCGCCGCGGTCCTCGAGCTCGAGGGTGCGGAGGCCACGAAGGCGTGGCTCGAGGGCATCAAGGAGAACGGCAAGGTCTACGACGGCAACAACCTCGTGCTGGAGGCCGTCGACTCCGGTGAGATCGAGGTCGGCATCGTCTACCACTACTACTGGGAGCGCGACCACAAGGAGAACGGCGACGTCTCCGACAACAGCGAGCAGTACTACTTCACCAAGCAGGACCCCGGCGCGTTCGTGAGCGTCTCCGGTGCGGGCGTCCTGAAGTCCAGCGACATGAAGGACGAGGCCGAGCAGTTCATCGAGTTCCTGGTGAACGAGAAGGGCCAGCAGGTGCTCGCCGACAGCTATGCGCTGGAGTACCCGCTCAACCCGGCCGTGCAGCTCGAGGGCGTGGCCAAGCCGTTCAGTGAGCTCCAGCCGCCGGAGATCAATGTCTCCGACCTCGACGCGAAGGCCACCTTCGCGCTCATGACCGAGGTCGGATTCTTCTGAGCACGGACCAGGCCCAGCGACCCCCCGTGGCCGGCAGGCCGCGGGGGGTTGCTGCGCCTGCCTTGCCCCTCCTCGTCGTCGGACTCCTGATCGCGGCGCTGACCCTGGTGCCGCTCGGGTACGTCCTGTGGACCACCGCCGAGCTCGGCCGCGACGAGGCCACGAACTTCCTGTGGCGGCCCCGGATCGGCGAGCTGCTCTGGAACACCACCCGCCTGCTGGTGGCGGGCGTGTTCACCAGCGTCGTCGTCGGCGTGGCCGGGGCGTGGGTGGTCGAGCGCACCGACGTACCGGCGCGGGTGTGGTGGCACGGCCTGCTCTGCGCGCCCCTGGCGGTCCCGGCGTTCGTCAACGGCTACGGCTGGGTCTCGCTGACCCACGACGTGCAGTCGTTCCCGGGCGCGGTGATGGTCGTGACGCTGTCGTACTTCCCGCTCGTCTACCTCCCGACCGTCGCCGCGCTGCGCCGCCTCGACCCCGCCGTCGAGGAGGTCGCCACCGCGCTCGGCAAGGGGCCTTGGCAGGTCTTCTTCCGGGTCACCCTGCCGGCGATCAGCCCGGCCGTGCTGGGCGGTTCGCTCCTCGTGGGCCTGCACCTGCTGGCCGAGTACGGCGCCCTGCAGCTGCTCAACTACCCGACCCTGACGACCGCGATCCTCCAGCAGTACGCCACGGTCTTCAACGGGCCGGAAGCCACCCTGCTCGCCCTCGTCCTCGTGGTCTTCTGCCTGCTCCTGCTCGGCATCGAGCTGCTCCTGCGCGGCCGGGGTTCGCGGGCGCGCGTCGGGTCCGGCACCAACCGCCAGTTCGCCCCGATCCGTCTCGGCCGACACAAGCCGTGGGTCGTCGGCTCGCTCGCCCTGCTGGCCGTGTGGGCCCTCGGCGTCCCGCTGGGCAGCCTCGCCCGCTGGCTGGCGCGCGGCACCTCCGCCGGTGTCGACATGAGTGAGCTGACCGGCGCCCTCTGGTCGACGCTGATGCTCGCCGTCCTCGGCGGTGCCCTGGCGACCGCCGCGGCCATCCCGGTCGTGTGGCTGGCCGTGCGGCACCGCAGCCTGCTGACCACCAGCATCGAACGCAGCGTCTACACCGCGAGCGCGATGCCCGGCATCGTGATCGCGCTGGCGCTGGTGACCGTGTCGATCCGCGTGGTCCCGTCGGTCTACCAGACCCTCGGGCTGCTGCTGATCGGTTACCTGATCCTGTTCCTGCCCCGTGCCGTGGTCAGCGTCCGGGCCACCTTCGAGCTGGTGCCCCCCGGCATCGAGGAGGTCGGGCGCAGCCTGGGCTGCACCGGTCCCGAGGTCGCGCGCCGCGTCACGCTGCCCCTCGTCGTACCCGGCCTCGCGGCGGCTGCGGCACTCGTCGCGCTGGCCGTCTCCACCGAACTCACGGCCACCCTGCTGCTCGCCCCGATCGGCACCGATACGCTCGCCACCGAGTTCTGGTCCGATGCCTCCTCGATCGCCTACGGTGCCGCGGCGCCGTACGCGCTGGCCTTGATCCTGCTCTCCGTTCCGTCCACCTGGCTGCTGGCCCGGCTGAGCATGAGGAGCCGTTCGTGACCACCCCGATGAGCGCGGCCCTGGAGATCCGCGGCCTCGAAGCGGGGTACGGCGGCGCCCCCGTCCTGCACGGCCTCGACCTCGTCGTGCCCGGCGGAGTGACCTCGATCCTCGGGTCGTCGGGCTGCGGCAAGACCACCCTGCTGCGTGCCGTCGCCGGCTTCGTCCGGCCCTCCGGCGGCAGCATCACCGTCGCCGGCACCGAGGTGGTCGGCGGTCGCCGCGTCGTGCCCGCCCGCCAGCGCGGACTCGGCTACGTGCCGCAGGAAGGCGCACTGTTCCCGCACCTGACCGTCGCGCGCAACGTCGCCTTCGGCCTCCCCCGCGCCGAGCGGCGCGACGCCCACGGTCGCGTGGCCGAGGCTCTCGAGCTGGTGGAGCTGGCACCCGAGCTCGCCGGCCGGTTCCCGCACGAGCTCTCGGGTGGTCAACAGCAGCGGGTGGCACTGGCCCGCGCCCTGGCGCCGCGTCCGAAGCTGGTCCTGCTCGACGAACCGTTCTCCTCCCTCGACGCGTCGTTGCGCGAAGAGACCGGCCGGGCCGTCGTCCGCGCCCTGCGGGCCGCGGATGCTGCCGCCGTCCTGGTCACCCACGACCAGGGCGAGGCATTGTCGCTCGCTGACCAGGTCGCCGTGATGGTGGACGGCCAGTTCCTCCAGGTCGCGGCGCCCACGACGGTCTACCTCGAGCCCGCCGATCCGCGCGTCGCGTCCTTCATCGGCCACGCGTCCCTGCTGCCCGGCCACGTCGACGCGTCCGGCACCGGCCATTGCGCACTCGGCACCGTGTCCACGCAGTCCCCCGTCGGGTCGGGCGGTGCAGCGCAGTTCGCGGTCCGGTCCGAGCAGCTGCAGATCCGGCCCGCCGACGGCGACGGCACCCCGGGCGAGGTGCTCGACGTCAGCTTCTTCGGCCACGACGCGACCATCCGGGTCCGCCTCGAGTCCGGCGAGCACGTCGCAGCGCGGACGCCGGCCGACTCCGTGCCGCTGGCCGGGGACCGGGTCCGGGTCGGCGTGGTCGGCCACGTCGTGACCTTCCCCGCCTGAGCCTCTCAGGCGTAATCGGCCCAGACCCGCTGCTCGACACCGTCGACGGTCACCTCGCCGCCGTGCGGCACGATCCACTGCGGCCGCGTGTGCCCGAACGGGACGCCGACACACACGACCGCGTCCGGGTTGTAGCGGGCCACCTCGGCGACGACCGCATCGCGTTGCGCGGCCCGGAGCTGGACACGCTCCTCGGGCGCGGGCTGGACGACGAAGTCCGAGACCGGTGGGCGGGCCACCAGCACCGCATCGACCGCGGCGAGCACGCCGCGCTCCCCCAGCGCCCGCACGATCCAGCCCACCTCACGGGCGGGGAGCAGCTCCTCGGAGGCTTCCAGCAGGAGTACGCCGCCGTCGAGCTCCTCGGGCCCGGCCCGGAACCGTCCGGCGGTGAACAGCTGCGGGAGCACCTCGAAGCAACCGCCCCAGGTCGGGCCGGTCACGGCACGCTGCGGCCCGAACCACTCCCACGGCTCGGTGGGCTCCCGGTCGCCGTACTCGCTCAAGGCGAGGGGGTCGTCCCACCCCAAGCCGATGTCCTGCGACCAGTCCGGGCGGGTGAGCTCGATCCGTTCGCCGGTCAGCAGTGCGGCACGGAGCGCGGCTGCGTGGATGTCGTCGACGGCAGGCCCGGGGCCCAGGTGGACCTGGGTGGATCCGCCGTAGAAGCTGGCGATCCCCGCGGCCCACAGCCACTGGTGGAGGTGGGTGTTGTCGCTGTACCCGAGGAACGGCTTCGGGTCGGCGCGCGCGAGACCGGCGTCGAGGTGCGGGATCACCGTGATCTGGTCGAATCCGCCGACCACCGCATGGATGGCCCGGATCGTCGGGTCCGCGAAGGCCGCGTTGATGTCGGCTGCCCGCGCCTCGGGACTCGCACCGACCTGACGGGTGGTCGGGAACTCCACCGGCACCAGGCCGGTCACCTCAGCGAGCCGGACCATCGCCTGCTCGTGGATCTCCGGAAAGGCGCCAGCCGCTGCGAACGACGGCGACAGGACGGCGATCCGGTCCCCCGGACGGGCCTTGGGCGGGTGGACCAGTTCGCGACTCATGGCTCCAGTCAAGCATCGGGTACGACGAAACCCCGACCGCTTTTCCGGCTCACCAGCCCCACTGCTCGGGACCGAACCGACCCCACGCCACGAACAGGCATGCGGCCATGAAGAGCAGGTCGCCGACGAGGGCGCCGTACTCACCCCGCCGCAGCCGGGTCAGGTCTGCTCCCTGCCAAGGGCGCCGGTGTGGCGCCCGAACACCCACGAGACACCGCGGGAGCCCGACGCGTGACAGGGAGCAGACCGGCGAACCAGCGTCAGCAGACCAGCGTCAGGAAGAACGCGCTGTCGACCGGTGCGTTGGACGGCAGCCGCACCTGCACGGTCGCCTGGGGAAGGTTGGGGGCGACGGTGATGGACACCAAGGCGTTCGGCACGATCACGTCGCCACTGATCGCTCCGGGAGACCCGGTGATCGCGCAGCTGCGGATGTCCGCGATGCCGGTGAGGACGTAGAGGCCGGCGCTCAGCCTCGAGGCGGTCGCCGTGCCGAGGTCGACGACGCCGGTGCTCTTGACGTGGACCTTGTGCACGACGGGCACGACCACCGGCTCGGGTTCGGGAACTGCCTCCCAGGCCACGGTGCCGTTGCCCTGGTTGGTCAGCACCTGACCGTCACCGCCACCCACGCCACTGATCCCGGCAGCGGAGACCAACGTCGAGTAACCGGTGATCTTCACGCCCAGCGTGACCGCGGCAAGGCTCGAGTTCGTCACGACGACCTTGTTCGAGTTGCCGACGTTGACCTTCACCGTCCCGGCACCTGACCCGCCAGCAGCCCACGACACCGTCGTGGGCGACCCGTTGCCCGGCTCCCCG
>NZ_JBMCZA010000211.1:1233-1526 GCF_048654705.1 Nocardioides sp. CPCC 206348 | reverse complement strand
TCGTCACCACGACCTTGTTCGAGTTGCCGACGTTGACCGTCACCGTCCCGGCACCCGACCCGCCAGCAGCCCACGCCACCGTCGTCGGCGAACCATTGCCCGGCTCACCCAGCGGAGCGAACGACAAGGTGCCCGCCTTCGTGCCCTTCGCGGTGACCGCCAGCTCGACGACCAGGGCGTTGGTGGGCACCGTCGACGTACCACCGCTCGCCACGAAGACATACGTCTTGCCCGCCGCGACCGACGCCGCAGTCGTGACCAGCTTCGTCGGCGTCAACGGCGTGATCGCCACA
>NZ_JBMCZA010000211.1:166-1223 GCF_048654705.1 Nocardioides sp. CPCC 206348 | reverse complement strand
ACGGTGCCGTTGCCCTGGTTGGTCAGCACCTGACCGTCCCCGCCACCCACGCCGCTGATCCCGGCAGCAGACACCAACGTCGAGTACCCGGTGATCTTCACGCCCAGCGTCAACGCGGCAAGGCTCGAGTTCGTCACCACGACCTTGTTCGAGTTGCCGACATTGACCCGCACCGTCCCGGCACTCGAACCGCCCGCAGCCCACGCCACCGCCGTCGGCGAACCATTGCCCGGCTCACCCAACGGAGCGAACGACAACGTCCCCGCCTTCGTGCCCTTCACCGTGATCGCCAGCTCCACCACCAACGCATTGGTCGGCACCGTCGTCGTACCGCCGCTCGCCACGAAGACATACGTCTTGCCGGGCTGCACTGACGCAGCACCCGTGATGACCTTGACCGGCGTCAACGGCGTGATCGCCACGCCCGTCGTACCGGACGTCGCCGTCGCGCCGGTCAGGCCGAAGGCGAGCAACAGCAATGTCAGTGCACCGACGATCAAGGGCACCCGGCGCGGACCGGCAGTTGGCATGGAACGAGAACGTACGGACACAGGTCACTCCAAGGGTCGCGAGGAACCCTCCCCGCGACGCAGGCTAGACCACCGGCCGCCCGCAGGAGGACGGTTTCGACAGGAGGGTGCGCCGCACGTCTCAGCAGATCGCGGTCAGGTGGAAGTTGCTGCCGACGAAGCTGCCGTCGGACCCCCTGTGGATCTGGACATAGGCGACCTGGGTGTTGCTGAAGCTCACGGAGACGACACCCGTCAGCGCCACGCCCCCGGAGAGGTAGGCGCCGGTCGAGCCGGTGATCGAGCACCCGGCGAGATTCCGCGGGAACGTGACCTGGTAGTCGCCGGGGAAGTTCATCGTGGCCGTCACCCCACCGGACTTCACCACTGCAAGGTCGCTGATGCTCGCGTGCATCACGACGGGCACCACCGGCGGGGCCGGCAGCGCCTTCCAGGCAACGGTGCCGTCCCCGTTGTTGGTCAGCACCTGACCGTTCCCGCCACCCACGCCGCTGATCCCGGCAGCGGACACCAGGGTGGAGTACCCG
>NZ_JBMCZA010000211.1:0-156 GCF_048654705.1 Nocardioides sp. CPCC 206348 | reverse complement strand
CCGTTGTTGGTCAGCACCTGACCGTTCCCGCCACCCACACCACTGATCCCGGCAGCGGACACCAGGGTGGAGTAGCCAGTGATCTTCACCCCCACCGTCGCCACAGCCAGGCTCGAGTTCGTCACCACGACCTTGTTCGAGTTGCCGACATTGACC
>NZ_JBMCZA010000210.1:144809-144899 GCF_048654705.1 Nocardioides sp. CPCC 206348 | reverse complement strand
TACGACGCCGCGGACCCGCCGTCCCTGGTGCTGACCGCCAACCCGCTGCTCGCGCCCCCGACCCCTGCGGGCAGCGTCACGCTGGTGTCC
>NZ_JBMCZA010000210.1:143850-144799 GCF_048654705.1 Nocardioides sp. CPCC 206348 | reverse complement strand
GTCGACGTGTTCGGCGGACCCGCGCGGACGATCGAGCTCGTCTTCGTGTTCGACGGGTCGGTCGCCGTTCCTGCCGGTGGCAAGACCGGGGAGGGCTGGACCTGCACGGTGCTCGACCCGATCGGTGGGGGCCTGGAGGTCGGCGCCGGGGCGCCGTACATCCTCGTGGGCCCGCTCACCCCGGTCACCTGTTCCTTCGCGTACGACGCCGCGGACCCGCCGTCCCTGGTGCTGACCGCGAACCCGCTGCTCGCGCCCCCGACCCCCGCGGGCAGCGTCACCCTGGTGTCTGCCGGTGAGCAGGTCGCCACCCAGCGTTTCCCGGAGTGAGACGGACGGCACCTTGCCCGCCGTTGTTACTCGCAAGTAATCTCAGCGCCATGACGACTCCGGTGCAGAACCTCTGGAAGACCACGACTGGCGTGCCCGTCGTTGGTGGCACGATCGGCAAGCGGGTGTTCTCCTTCGCTTTCGCCCAGAAGGCTCCGTACTTTGCGACGATCCACCCGCGCGTCATCGACATGCGCTCCAACTACGCCGAGATCCGCTTCGCGAAGCGGCGCAGCGTGCAGAACCACATCGGCACCGTGCACGCGATCGCGCTGTGCAACGGCCTGGAGATGGCCATGGGTGCGCTCGCCGAGTCGACCATCCCGGACACCAAGCGCTGGATCCCCAAGGGCATGTCGATCACCTACACGGCCAAGGCGACCGGCGACATCACCTGCATCGCCGAGACCGACCAGGAGCAGTGGGACACCGCCGAGGGTGACCTCCCGGTCCGCGTCCGCGGCCAGCTCGAGGACGGCACCGTCGTCATCGAGGGCGTCATCAACCTCTGGGTGACCTCGAAGAAGTAGTAGTGGTCGCCGGCCGCGATCAGTCAACCGCTCACAACGCGCCGCCGCCGGCGCCACCTGCACCGGTGTCGAAGGTGCCACCGACGTAG
>NZ_JBMCZA010000210.1:132648-143840 GCF_048654705.1 Nocardioides sp. CPCC 206348 | reverse complement strand
GGGCGTCATCAACCTCTGGGTGACCTCGAAGAAGTAGTTGGTCCCAGCGGTCAGGCAGCGCCGCCCGCGCCACCTGTACCGGTGTCGAAGGCGCCGCCGACGTACGCGACCTTGAGCTTCTTCTCGCCGACGTACCGCTTCTGCAGCCAGTTCGCCAGCAGCATGAGCAGCATGTTGACGGAGATGTACAGGGCGGCGACGACGAACATGGTCGGCACCCGGTTGTTGAACTCGAGGTAGATCTGCGTCCCCACCTTGGTGAGACCGGGGGCGAGCACGAGCGTGCCGAGAGCGGTGTCCTTGAGTGCCACGATGCACTGGCTGACCAGGGACGGCAGCATGATCTTGACGCCCTGGGGCAGCAGGATGTTCGACATCACCTGCGTCTTGCGCATGCCGACGGCATACGCCGCCTCGCCCTGGCCCTTCGGCACGGCGTTGATGCCGGCGCGCAGGACCTCGGCGAGCACCGCTCCGTTGTAGAGCGTCAGCGCGATGACGACGGCCCAGAAGGAGCTGATCTCCTCCTTGATGCCGAGGCTGTACCAGGTGAAGACCATCAGGAGCAGGACCGGGACCGCGCGGAAGAACTCGACGACGATCGTCGCAGGCCAGCGGATCCAGGCATGCTCGGACAGCTTGGCGATGCCGAACACCACGCCGAAGGCGATGGCGCCGAGGATCGCACCGAAGGCCATCTGGAGCGTCTTGAACAGGCCGTCGACCAGCAATGCCCTGATGTAGTCGGGAGTGGTGAAGACCTCCCACTTCTTCTCGAAGTCGAACTGTTCCGCGTCGTTGAAGCCGTCGAAGATGTACCAGACGATGCCGAGCAGGGCCACGCCCGTGGCAATGGCGTAGAGCCTGTGCCGTACGACCGTCTTCGGTCCGGGAGCGTCGAAGAGAACGCTGGTGCTCATGCGACCTGCCACCTCTTCTCGAGTCGGCTCGCCGCGAACGAGAGGAGCAGGACGAGCAGGATGTAGCCGACCGCGAAGAAGATGAAGATCTCGGTCCGCTGCGAGCTGAAGTTGTTGGTGAAGCGGCGCATCTGCGCCACGGCCTCGAGGATGCCGAAGGCGGCGGCCACCGACGTGTTCTTGAGCATTGCGATCTGCACGCTGGCCAGCGGGGGGACCGAGGCCCGGATGGCCTGGGGCAGGACCACCTGGGTCATCGTGCCGCCGAAGGTCAGTCCGACCGCGCGCGCAGCTTCGGCCTGTCCGAGCGGAACGGAGTTGATCCCGGACCTCAACGCCTCGCAGACGAAGGTCGACGTGTACAGGGTCAGGCTCACGACAGCGGCGCCGAACGCCTCGGTGAAGTCGAACTGGCCGATGTGGACGTCGAGGAAGTTGAAGGTGAGGCCGAACATCGGCGACGCGAAGGTGAAGAAGGCGAAGACGATGACCAGAGGAGTGTTGCGGACGACCGTCACGTACGTCGTGGCCGCAGCCCGCATGATCTTGACCGGGCCCACGCGCAAGGCGCAGAGCACCGTCCCGAAGAACATGGACAGCACTGAGGCGATGACGAAGAGGGCCACGGTGTAGCCGAAGCTGCGGAAGTAGAGGTCCCAGTTGTCGCTGATCGCTTCCACGTCGTACCTCCTTCCGGCTCGTGGGCGTTGGCGTTGTGTACTGATGCGGGTCCCCGGTCGGGGACCCGCATCAGTGGGTGCTGCTCAGATCAGGCGCAGGGGTCCAGCGCCGGCGGCTCCGGCGTCTCGACACCCGACGGGCCCAAGGTGATCTCGAATGCCTTGGCCCACGAACCATCGTCGAACGACGCGGTCAGCACGTCGTTGATCCACTCGCACATCTCCGGCTTGTCCTTGCTGTAGCCGACGCCGATGTTCTCCTCGGAGAACGTGTCGCCGACGACCTTGAGCTGGCCTTCGTTCTCGGCAGCGAAGCCGGCGAGGATGGTGCCGTCGGTGGACATGCCCTCGACCGTTCCGTCGAGGACCTTGGCCACGCACTCGGAGTAGCTGTCGAAGCCGACGCCCTTGGCGCCCTTCTCGTCGATCCGGTCGATCGACGTCGATCCGGTCACCGAACAGACTTCCTTGCCCTTGAGGTCGTCGATGCTCTCGACGTCGCTGTCGGCCTTCACGAGGAGCTGCTGTCCCGTGACCATGTAGGGACCAGCCTGGCCGACCTTGAGCCGGCGCTCGTCGGTGATCGAGTACGACGCGAGGACGAGGTCGACCTTGCCCTGCTCCAGGAACGGCTCCCGGTTGTCGGAGATGGTCACCTCCCAGTTGACGTCGTCGCTCTCCGGGTCGATGCACAGGTCGGCGATGAGGAGCTTCGCGACCTCGATGTCGAATCCGCTCGGCCGGTCGTCGGTGGCACCTTCGAAGCCCAGGCCGGGCTGGTCGTCCTTGTGGCCGACGTTGATCTTGCCGGCTTCGGACAGCTCGGCCATCCGCGAACCTTCTGCGAACTTCCCGTCACAGTCACTCTTGGCTTCGACGTCGACGCCTTCCTTGTCGTCGTTGCCGGCGTCGCCGCAGGCCACGAGGCCGGTGGCCGCGATGAGGCTGACCGCCGTCGCCGCGAATGCTTTCCTGAGTCGCATGTACTGCTCCTTTTATCTAGGCCCGAGGTGCCGAGCGATCAGTGTTTGAGGATCTTGCCGAGGAAGTCCTTGGCGCGATCGCTCTGGGGGTTGGTGAAGAACGACTCCGGGTCGGCGGTCTCGACCATCCGCCCGTCGGCCATGAACACGACGCGGTTGGCGGCGGTGCGGGCGAACCCCATCTCGTGGGTGACCACGATCATCGTCATGCCGCGCTCGGCGAGGTCGACCATGACGTCGAGGACTTCCTTGATCATCTCCGGGTCCAGCGCCGAGGTGGGCTCGTCGAAGAGCATCACCTTCGGCTCCATGGCCAGGGCGCGGGCGATGGCCACGCGCTGCTGCTGGCCGCCGGAGAGCTGTGCGGGGTACTTCGCGGCCTGATGGCCGACGCCGACCCGGTCGAGCAGCTCCTTGGCGAGTGCCTCGGCCTCTGCCTTCGACTTCTTGCGCACCTTGATCGGCCCGAGCGTGACGTTCTCGAGGATCGTCTTGTGGGCGAAGAGGTTGAAGCTCTGGAACACCATGCCCACGTCGGCGCGGTGGGCGGCCAGCGCCTTGCCCTCCTGTGGCAACGGGGCACCATCGACCTGGATCGAGCCCTTGTCGATGGTCTCGAGCCGGTTGATCGTGCGGCACAGCGTCGACTTGCCGGAGCCCGACGGGCCGATCACGACGACCACCTCGCCGCGCTGCACGGTCAGGTTGATGTCCTGCAGCACGTGCAGCTCGCCGTACCACTTCTGGACATCGACGAGCTCGACCAACGGGTCGTTGGCGCGGGTCGCTGCGCTGCCGACCGCAGCGTCATCGGTGACGGTCATGCTTGGGGACGTTAGTCCCGCGAGGCCTCCGCGGGCTAGAGCGCCACGCCACCGAGACCGATTCGTGACGCCGGGGTCATCGGCTGGAAATCAGGCAGGTCCGTCAGAGGACGGCAGGAACCACGCTGAGCGCCAGGCCGACGATGATCGCGAGGACGGCGAGCATCATCGCCCTGCGGTGGGCCTTCTCCGACGACGCCGTGTCCTCTTCGGTTGCAGCCGGCAGACCCATCCCGGTCCGCCACTCGGCGTCCTCGCGCTTCCACAGGTCCGTGGGCGTGATGGCCTCGAGCATCGCGCCGATCAGGTACAGCAGCACGGTGAAGGTGCCGCCGGCGACGGTGAGGACGGTGAGGATCGCGGACACGCCACGGGTGTCGGTCCCGAACATCAGCCCGGCGCCGAGCAGTACGGACACGATCAGCGCCGCGACACTCAGGACGCTGCCGATCCATTCGTTGTTGCGGGCCATGAAGCCGGGGGGAGCTGTCTCAGCCATGCCGTCGAGACTACCCAGCGGCTGAGCGATTCGGGCGCGGAGGCCGTGCCGCCGTACTCTTGATCGGTCATGAGCACCACGCAGAGTCCGCCGCGCACCTACGTCGTCCGCACCCACGGGTGCCAGATGAACGTGCACGACTCCGAGCGACTCTCGGGGCTGCTCGAGGACGCCGGCTACGTCGCCGTACCGGACGGCAACCAGGCCGATGTCGTCGTGTTCAACACCTGCGCTGTGCGCGAGAACGCCGACAACAAGCTCTACGGCAACCTGTCCCAGCTCGTGCCGGTCAAGGCCGCGAACCCGGGCATGCAGATCGCCGTCGGTGGCTGCCTCGCGCAGAAGGACCGCGCCACGATCACCGAGAAGGCGCCGTACGTCGACGTCGTCTTCGGCACCCACAACATCGGCTCGCTGCCGGTGCTGCTGGAGCGTGCCCGGATCATGGAGGAGGCGCAGGTCGAGATCCTCGAGTCGCTGTCGGTGTTCCCCTCGACGCTCCCGACGAAGCGCGACTCGACCTACGCCGCCTGGGTGTCGGTGTCGGTCGGCTGCAACAACACGTGCACGTTCTGCATCGTCCCGGCGCTTCGCGGCAAGGAGCAGGACCGCCGCCCCGGCGAGATCCTCGCCGAGATCGAGGCGCTGGTCGCTGAAGGCGTCTCCGAGATCACGCTGCTGGGCCAGAACGTCAACGCGTACGGCGTCGAGTTCGGCGACCGCCAGGCGTTCTCCAAGCTGCTGCGGGCGTGCGGGTCGATCGAGGGCCTGGACCGGGTGCGGTTCACCAGCCCCCACCCGGCCGAGTTCACCGACGACGTCATCGAGGCGATGGCCGAGACGCCCAACGTGATGCCCCAGCTGCACATGCCGCTGCAGTCCGGCTCCGACAAGGTGCTCAAGGACATGCGCCGGTCCTACCGGCAGTCGAAGTACCTCGGCATCATCGAGCGGGTGCGCGCGGCCATGCCCGACGCCGCCATCACGACCGACATCATCGTGGGCTTCCCCGGCGAGACCGACGAGGACTTCGAGCAGACGCTCGAGGTCGTGCGGCGGGCCCGCTTCGCCGGAGCCTTCACCTTCCAGTACTCCAAGCGCCCCGGCACCCCCGCGGCCACGCTCGAGGACCAAGTCTCCCCGGAGGTCGTGAAGGAGCGCTACACCCGCCTCGCCGAGCTGGTCACCCAGATCGCCTGGGAGGAGAACAAGCTGCTGGTCGGCCGCGAGGTCGAGCTGATGGTCTCCGAGGGCGAGGGCCGCAAGGACGCCGAGACCCACCGCCTCTCCGGCCGCGGACCGGACAACCGGCTCGTGCACTTCGAGGCCGACTTCTCCGCCGTCGACGGTGCGCCGCGGCCCGGCGACATGGTCACGGTCGTGATCACCCACGCTGCCCCGCACCACCTGATCGCCGACGGCCCGGTCCGGGCACTTCGTCGTACCCGCTCCGGAGACGCATGGGACCGGGCTGCAGGCGGCTCGACCAGCGGAGCTCCTGCCTCGTCGGGAGTCGGTCTCGGCATGCCGGCCATCGGCGTGCCTGCCCCGTTGCCCGCCGGCCCTGTCTGCGGCTGAGACCATGCCCGCCGACGCGCCCACCATCCTCGCCACCTCCGGCGGGGTGGTGCCGAGTGACCGCAACCGCTGGTCCGTCGGACCCCTGACGAGCCACGCCGTCGATCTCGCCGGCGTCACCGGGCGTGCGCCGCGCGTGTGCTTCCTCGCCACCGCGTGCGGCGACCAGCCCTCGCTGATCGCCGACTTCTACGACATGGCGCAGGAGTCCGGGTTCCACGGCAACCACCTGGAGCTGTTCCCGATGCCGAACGTCGAGGACATGCGTGAGCACCTGCTGTCCCAGGACGTGATCTGGGTGTGGGGCGGCAGCGCCGCCGGCCTGCTGGCGATGTGGGACCTGCACGGCGTCGGCGACCTGATGCGCGAAGCCTGGGAAGCGGGCGTCGTGCTCACGGGGGTGTCGGCGGGTTCGATCTGCTGGCACCGCGGCGGTACGACGGACTCGTTCGGTCCCGAGCTGCGCCCGATCACCAACGGGCTGGGGCTGGTGCCGTACTCCAACGGCGTGCACTACGACTCCGAGGAGCAGCGCCGTCCGCTCTTCCAGTCGCTGATCGCCTCCGGGGAGCTGCCCGCCGGCTACGCCACCGATGACGGCGTGGGCGTGCTCTACCGCGGCACCGAGTTCGTCGAGGCGCTCACCGAACGCGACGGCGCGGCGGCGTACTTCGTCGAGGCCGGTCCGGACGGCACGGCCATCGAGACACGGCTCGACACCAGCCTGCTGCGGTAGTTCGGTCGCAACTAGGCCGGCGAGTCCTGCTCGGGCGGAATGTCCGGCTTGCCCTGGGTGGCCTCGGTGTCGGTGTCCTCGGGCGTCGCGGCCTCCGGCGGGAGCTCATCGGTCTCCGGGTTCTGGCGGGGATCGGGGTCACGCGCGTCGGTCGTGTACGCCCCGTCGCCGCCCACACCCTCGATGCCGTTCGGTCCACCCGGCGGCGGAGCCGGCGGCTCGACCGTCGGCTTTGGAAGCGGCGGCAGTCTCTGTCCGGAATCGTCGTCGGGGTCGACCCGTACGGATTCCTCGGGTTGTTCGGTCATCATCACCCTCCTCAGCAAGGAGGTATCCGCAGACGGGGATTCCAACCGGTGGCGCCACCAGGTTGGTCAGAAGCCGTGCTGGCTCAGGCCCGGGAGATCGCCGCGGCGGAGGCCGTCGAGGACGACGCGTTCGTGAGGGACGACCGGATCGGGCAGCGCATCGAGCGGGAACCAGCGCAGGTCGGCGCACTTCGTCGGCTCGACGATGCGCGGCTCGCCCGACCAGGAGCGAGCAGTGAAGAAGAAGTCGATGCGTTCGTCGATGGGGAGGTCGTGCGCGGTCCGCTGCATCGCGGTCGCGAAGGTGAGGTCGAGATCGCTGACCTCGATCTCCTCGAGGGCCTCGCGCCGGGCGGCTGCCTCGGCGGTCTCGCCACGCTCCACGTGACCGGCGGCCGCAGCGGCCCAGTGGTCATCCATGTAGCCAGTGCCCTGCCGCAATTGCAGAAGCACCTCGGTGGCTGAGCCGTCCGCCGCCTCCCGGAGGAGGAAGACGTACGACGCCGGAACCACCACGAACCGCGTCTTGCCGGTCGCGGGGTCCTGCACAGTCACCGAGGTGCCTCCAAGGTCAGTTGATGTCGTCGTTCTTGCCGTCGAGGCCGTCGAGGGCGTCCTTGGCCTTGTCGGCGCCCAGATCGATCTTGTCGTCGAACTTGCCGCCGGTCTTGTCGGACACGAAGTCCGCAGCCTTGTCGACAGCGTCGCCGATCTTGTCGCCCTGACCGTCGACTGCGTCGGTCACCTTGTCCTTGGCGTCATCCAGAAAGCCCACGAGAAACCCCCAACGGTTCGGAATGGTGTGCGGCCCATGGTTGAGCCGCTCGCCGCAACAGTAGTCAGGCCTGCTCGCCCTTGTCGCCCTCGACCTTGCCGAGTGCGTCCTTGGCCTTGCTGGTGGCGCCCTCGATCTTGTCGCTGAACTTGCCGCCGGTCTTGTCGTCGACGAAGCCCGCGACCTTGTCGATGCCGGCTTCGATCTTGTCGCCGTGCTCGGCAACCGCTTCGGTGGCCTTGTCCTTCGCGTCCTTGAACTTGTCCGTGAGGCTCATCGTGTGGCTCCTTCGTGAGTACCGCCGAGTCGGCCTGTCACCCACGGTGCTGGGGTGTGGCCCGGTCTTGCCACACTAGCCACATGCCGCAGCCGTTCAACACGTCGGAGATTCCGATCGTGGCGCTCGTGGGGCCCACCGCCAGCGGCAAGACGGCGCTGTCCCTCGATCTGGCTTCCGCACTGCACGGAGAAATCGTCAACACCGATGCGATGCAGGTCTACCGCGGCATGGACATCGGTACGGCGAAGCTGCCGCTCGCCGATCGACGGGGGATCCCGCACCACCTGCTCGACACCCTCGACATCCGTGATGTGGCCACGGTGTCGGACTTCCAGGGCTGGGCGCGGACGGCGATCGCGGAGCTGCGCGCCCGCGCTGTGACGCCCGTGCTGGTGGGCGGATCCGGCCTCTACACGCGGGTCATCCTCGACCAGTTCGACTTCCCCGGGACCAACACGGCGGTGCGCGAGCAACTGGAGGCCGAGCTCGAACGGGTCGGTGCCGCGGCCATGAATGCCCGGCTGCGGGCGCTCGATCCCGTGGCCGCCGACCGGATCGGGGAGAACGGCCGCCGCATCGTGCGGGCACTCGAGGTGATCGAGCTGACCGGCGAGCCCTACAGCGCCCGCCTCCCCGTGCAGGAGTACGCCGATCCCCACACCGTCCAGATCGGCGTCTCCATCGATCCGGCGATCCTCGAGGACCGGATCCGGCAACGGGTGCAGGAGATGTTCGACGAGGGTTTCGTCGCGGAGGTCGAGGAGCTGCTGGCCCGGGGGCTGGCCGAGGGCCGCACCGCACGCGTCGCCATCGGCTATCGCCAGGTGATGGCCGCGCTGGCGGGGGAGATTTCGCTCGACGAGGCGCAGGAACGAACCTTCGTCGCGACCCGCAAGTTCTCCCGCAAGCAGATGGCCTGGTGGCGGGCCGATCCCCGCATCACCTGGGTGGAGTACGACGACCCGGACCGTGTCGCGAAGGCGCTGGCCGCAGTGCGCAAGATCGGTCAAGCGCCCGGCTCCTGATCGGGACCACACTGGACCCATGACGACACCGATCACGCCGCCGACCCGGCCCGGACGTGATCGCCTGCGCGAGCTCCTCGACGCGGTGCTCGACGAGGACAACCGGACGCTCGAGCAGATGGCGGACGACGCGTACGCATCGCCGTACCACTTCAGCAGGGTGCTGGCGCGCGACGTCGGGGAGGCGCCGGTGGCGATGCGGCGCCGGGTGATGCTCGAGCGGTCCGCGTGGCAGCTGCGGCACGGCTCGACGGTCACGGATGCCGCCTGGGAGGCGGGATACGAGTCGCTGGAGGGCTTCAGTCGCGCGTTCACCCGTGCCTACGGCCACCCGCCGAGCGAGACCGTCGCCCGCGCTGGCGACGGCACCACCAGCACGTGGCTGCCGGCCGCGAACGGCATCCACTTCCACCCACCCATGCATCTGTGGGTGCACGCAGAGGAGCAGCCGATGAACCCCGTCACCGAACAACAGGTGCGGCACGACCTCGACGACACCAGGGACCTGATCGAGCAGGCCAAGGGCTTGTCGGCAGCGGAGTGGGACGAGGTGCGGATGCCCGGCCACACGGTGCTCTCGTGGGACGGCGCGGAGGAGTCCATTGCCGCCGTCCTGCACCGGCAGGTGTTCTCCAAGGAGATCTGGCTGGCGTCGATCGAAGGCCTCGACACCCCGTCCGCCGACGCGCCGTCCGGCCCCGCCGACCTCCTCGAACGGCACGACGCAGTGGCACCGCGCTGGCTGGCGACGGTGCGCGACATCGACCGCCGTGGTGCCTGGAACGACCGACTCGTCGATGCCCTGTGCGACCCGCCGGAGAGCTTCGTGCTGAGCAGCGTGCTCGCGCACGTCCTGACCTACGCCGCCCACCGGCGGCAGCTGGCCCGCGTGATGCTGCGCGCGGCCGGCGTCACCACCGATGAGGGCGACCCGATCATGTGGTTGCGCCGCGAACTGGGAGAGAGCTGATGAATCACCCCACGACCGTCACCTACTACACCGCCACGACGCTCGACGGCTTCATCGCCGACCCGAACGACTCCCTGGACTGGCTGATGCGCCAGGACCTGGACGAGGAAGGGCCGCAGAACTACGGCGCCTTCATCAAGGGGATCGGCGCGCTCGTGATGGGCTCGACGACGTACGAATGGGTGCTCGCCCATCTCGAGAAGTCGGGTGAGGCCTGGTTCTACTCGCAGCCGTCGTGGGTGATGACGTCCCGCGAGCTCCCGGTCCCTGACGGTGCCGACGTCCGCTTCGCCCGGGGCGACGTGTCGACCGTCCTCGACGCCGCCCGCGCTGCAGCGGGCGATCTCGGGGTCTGGGTCGTCGGCGGGGGAGACCTCGCCGGGCAGTTCGCGGACGCCGGTCTGCTCGACGAGGTGGTCGTCTCGATCGCGCCCGTCACCCTCGGTGCCGGTCGGCCGATCCTGCCCCGCCGCCTCGACCTGCGACTCGTGGAGACCGCGCAGAACGGCGCGTTCGTGACCGCCCGCTACGAAGTCGATGGTGTGCTCAAGGAGGACCGCCCTACCCTTGAGCAGTGACCACGTGGACCGACATCACCAGCGAAGAAGCGCTCAGCGCCCTGCTCGGTGAACCGACGGCGGCGGCCCGGGACAAGGAACGCACCACGCTGACCGAGGTCGACCGCGACTGGCTCGCGGCCACGCCGTTCTGCGTGCTCGGCACCGCCGACGCCGAGGGGCGGTGCGACGTGTCGCCGAAGGGCGACCCGGCGGGTCAGCTGGTCCACGTCATCGACGACCAGACGATCGCGATCGCCGAGCGGCCCGGCAACCGTCGCGCTGACGGGTACCGCAACATCCTCGCCAACCCGCACGTCGGGCTGAACTTCCTGATCCCCGGTCGTGGCGACACGTTGCGGATCAACGGCCGCGCCCGCCTCGTCAGCGATGCCCCGTTCTTCGAGGAGATGGTGGTCAAGGGCCACCGGCCGCTGCTGGCCGTCGTCGTCGAGATCGAGACCATCTTCTTCCACTGCGCGAAGGCGTTCCTGCGCTCGCAGCTGTGGCAGCCGGAGTCGTGGAACCCGGACGGCACCGTCCCGCGTCGCGCCGTACTGGCGCACCGCCTGGAGCGACCGGACACTCCTCTCGAGGAGCTCGACGCCTACTACGGCGAGTCCTACAAGGACGGTCTCTATGTCCAGCCCTGACTACGTCTTCCTCAAGGGGCACGGCACCGAGAACGACTTCGTGCTCCTCCCCGATCACGACGGCAGCATCCACGGCGACCTCGACCCCGCGCGGGTGCGCGCGCTGTGTGACCGTCGTGCCGGCATCGGTGGTGACGGTGTCCTGCGCGTCATCCGCTCCGTCGTCACCCCGGACGCCGCCGGCCAGAACGCCGAGTGGTTCATGGACTACCGGAATGCCGACGGTTCCGTGTCCGAGATGTGCGGCAACGGCATCCGGGTCTTCGGTCGCCACCTCGCGCTCGCCGGCCTGGCCGACCCGTCCACTCCCGTGCCGGTCGCCACGCGCGACGGGGTGAAGGTGCTGACCTTCGCCGGGGGTGCGGCCAACGGTGAGATCACCGTCGACATGGGCACCCCGAAGA
>NZ_JBMCZA010000210.1:130944-132638 GCF_048654705.1 Nocardioides sp. CPCC 206348 | reverse complement strand
CCGGTCGCCACGCGCGACGGGGTGAAGGTGCTGACCTTTGCCGGTGGTGCGGCCAACGGCGAGATCACCGTCGACATGGGCACCCCGAAGGTCCTCGAGGACACCCAGGTGTCGATCGGCGACCAGTCCTGGCCGGCCCTGCACGTCGACATGGGCAACCCCCACGCGGTGGCCTTCCTCGACGCCGACCTCGCCGACATCGGCCCGCTCCTCGATCCGCCGGTCCACGACGACGCCGTCTACCCCCACGGGGTCAACGTCGAGTTCGTCGTACGACGCGGGCCCGGCCATGTGGCGATGCGGGTCCACGAACGGGGCTCCGGCGAGACCCGCTCGTGCGGCACCGGCGCGTGCGCCGTGATGGTGGCCGCCGCCCTCGCCGACGGCGCGGAGCGCGACACCGCCTACCGGGTCGACCTGCCTGGCGGGACGCTGCAGATCACGTGGACCGCCGACGACCGGATCCTGATGACCGGTCCCGCCGTGATCCTGGCCGAGGGCCGCACCTCTCTCTGACCTCGCTACAGTCCGTCGCATGGAACTCACTGGAACCTCCGCCATCGTCACGGGCGGCGCGTCGGGCATTGGTGCCGCGGCCGCTCGCCAGCTCGCTGCCAAGGGCGCGACCGTCGTCGTCGCCGACCTGCAGGCCGACAAGGGCGAGGCCCTTGCCGCCGAGATCAACGGCGTCTTCGCCCAGGTCGACGTCACGAACACCGAGCAGATCGCCGCCGCCGTCAAGGTCGCGTCCGAGATCGCCCCGCTGCGTGCCGTCGTCAACTCCGCCGGCATCGGCTGGGCGCAGCGCACCATCGGTCGCGACGGCCAGCTCGAGTCCGCCCACTCGCTGGAGGCCTTCACCAAGGTCGTCCACATCAACCTGATCGGCACCTTCGACATGGTCCGCCAGGCCGCGACCGCGATGAGCCTCAACGAGCCTGACGCCGACGGCTGCCGCGGCGCCATCGTCAACATGGCCAGCGTGGCCGCCTTCGACGGCCAGATCGGCCAGGCGTCGTACTCCGCCTCGAAGGGTGGCGTGGTCGGCATGACCCTGCCCGTCGCGCGCGACCTCTCGGCTGCCGGCATCCGCCTCAACACGGTCGCGCCCGGCCTGATCGACACCCCGATCTACGGCGAGGGCGAGGCCGCCGACGCGTTCAAGGCCAACCTCGGCCAGAACGTGTTGTTCCCCAAGCGCCTCGGCACGCCCGACGAGCTGGCCAGCATGGTCATCGAGTGCATCACGAACTCGTACATGAACGGCGAGGTCATCCGCGTCGACGGTGGCATCCGGATGCCCCCGAAGTAGTTCGCGAACTCAGCTCATCGCGAGTTCGATCGCGCCGGTGCCGGGGCTGGATCAGCCCTGGCACCACATGGCGCCGTACGGCCCCTCGGTCGATCGCCGTTCGGTGACCCTGCCGTCGACGGTGATCTTGCAGGACTCCGGCTTCCCGTCCACACCGGCCTGGACGAAGACCACCGCGTAGTCGGGGTTGCCGTACACCGTGGTCGTGAGCGACCACGTGTTGCTCTTCTCGTTGTGCGATCCCTGCGGGTGCTCGACGCTGGTCGGGATGACGTAGGCGACGGTGCCGAGCGCGTGCGGCGCCGACAACGTGATCGTCAGCTTGTGCTTCGGGAGCGAGAAGACGTCGCTGTCGCCGGAGATGCCGGGCTGGGTGCCGAGA
>NZ_JBMCZA010000210.1:130412-130934 GCF_048654705.1 Nocardioides sp. CPCC 206348 | reverse complement strand
GTCAGCTTGTGCTTCGGGAGCGAGAAGACGTCGCTGTCACCGGAGATGCCGGGCTGGGTGCCGAGGCCCGGGAAGCCGCTCTGCAGGCCCGCGGGAAGGGCGTTCGCCTCGGCCGAGGGCTTCGCCTTCTTCGTCTTCTTCGGTGCGGCCGGCTCGGTCGGGAGCGTCGTCAGGTCGTCCGCGCGGGGGCGGTCGTCGTCGATGGCCCGCTCCGGCGAGTTGGGCCGGAGCATCACGATCAGGCCCACGGTCACCAGGAGCAGGACCGCAGCCCAGACAAAGAACACTCGCTTCTCGGACCCTGGTGCACCACGCATGCCCGTACAACGACCGGTGGAGCCGCGTGGCTATGGCCCTGCCGGCCAACCGTCCTGTGACGTTCACCCCGTCGTCCCTCGCCGATCGCGCCCCGGTCGCTGGGAACCGGTTGCCTCTGGGAACGTGACGTTGCTCTGGGACGACCAGACCCGCCTCGGTGAGCTGCGCGTCGGGCGCCGTACGACGGTGGTGGCCGGCCTGTCC
>NZ_JBMCZA010000210.1:129622-130338 GCF_048654705.1 Nocardioides sp. CPCC 206348 | reverse complement strand
TGGTCCGCCTGTCGAGCGGCGGCCTGCTGCGCCGCACGATCCGCGGTCGCTGGGCCGATCCGCGCACCGACTTCACGGCCCGGATGCACCTCACGGGGCTCGCGCCCGGTCGGGAGTACGACGCCGAGGTGTGGTTCGAGACGCCCGAGGGGGAGCGGAGCGCTCCCCAGTTCCTCTCCTTCGCCACCGCCCCGATCCACGGGGCCGCGCAGACGATCGTCTGGTCCGGGGACACGAACGGCCAGGGCTGGGGGATCGACCGCTCGCGCGGCGGGATGACGGGCTACCGCGCGATGCTCGACCTGCGTCCGGACCTGTTCATCCACGTCGGCGACACGATCTACGCCGACGAGCCGATGGAGTCCACCAAGCTGCTGCTCGAGAACGGCAGTACCTGGCAGAACGAGCTGACCGAGGAGGTGATGGTCGTGGCCGAGACCCTCGCCCACTTCCGGGGCCGGCACCGCTACCCGCTGCGGGACGAGAACGTGCGGGACTTCTACGCCGCCGTACCGTCGGCCGTGCAGTGGGACGACCACGAGACCTGCAACAACTGGTGGCCCGGCGAGACGATCGACGACGAGCGCTACACCGAGCGCCGCGCCGACGTCCTCGCCCTGCGGGGACGACGGGCGTGGCAGGAGTACCAGCCGGTGCCGGTGAAGCGCCTGGTGCCGGCCGACGGCGACGGCTTCGCGCCGACCCGGCTCTATCGG
>NZ_JBMCZA010000210.1:125546-129612 GCF_048654705.1 Nocardioides sp. CPCC 206348 | reverse complement strand
TGGCAGGAGTACCAGCCGGTGCCGGTGAAGCGCCTGGTCCCGGCCGACGGGGACGGCTTCGCGCCCGCCCGGCTCTATCGCCGGATCCCGCGCGGGCAGCACCTCGACCTGTTCCTGCTCGACATGCGCAGCTTCCGTGGATCGAACCCGGTCGCCGACCCGCGCGACGACCGAGCACCGAGCGGCCTGCTCGGCCCGGAGCAGGAGGACTGGCTGATCACCGGCCTACGCAGGTCGAGGGCGACGTGGAAGGTGATCTCGATCGACCAGCCGTTGTCGGCGCCGGTCCGCCAGCTCCACGACCTCGACGGCGTCGCGAACGGCGACCACGGCCGTCCGATGGGACGCGAACCGGAGATCGGGCGCGTCCTCTCGGCGATCAAGCGGTACGAGGTCAAGAACGTCGTGTGGATCACCGCCGACGTGCACTACACGGCGGCCAACCACTACTCCCCGGAGCGGGCGACGTTCACCGACTTCGAGCCGTTCTGGGAGTTCATCTCCGGACCCCTGCACTGCTCGCCGTTCACTGCGCGGCCCGACAAGCTCGACCGCACCTTCGGTCCGCTCGTGCACTTCACCCACGGCAAGGACGAGCCGCTCCCGGTGAAGATCGCGCCGCGTCCGGACAACCAGCACATCGGCCAGCTCGCCATCGCGCCTTCCGGCGAGCTGACCGTGCGCCTGTACGACGCCGTCGGGACCGTGCTGTGGCAGAAGGTCCTCGAGCCGGATCAGTCGGCGACGGCCTTGCGCTCCTCGGGGGAGTAGGCGTCCATCATCGGTGCGGGCGCACCCGCCGGAGCGGCGAACCGGTCGCCGCGGAGCTTGCCCAGCTTCTGCGAGGTCATCGCCATCACGTCGCGGCTCTTGCCGCGCCCGTAGGTGACCGAGGCGCCCGCGGCGACGCCGAGGCTCGCGCCGACCTCGATCGCGTCCTGGTCGGCGCCCATGTAGAGGAACTGCCACGCGAAGCCGTTGGTCTGCTGCTCCACCAGCGCCTTGATCGCCGGGTGGGTCCACTCCTGGCTGGCGTTCTCGTGGCCGTCGGTCATCACCGCGACGATTACGGTGCCGGGGCGCTCGTCCTCCTGGAGTGCGGCGAGCTCCTGGCCGGCGGTGGTGATCAGGCGCCCCATCGCGTCGAGCAGCGCGGTCGATCCGCGCGGCTGCAGGTCCAGCGCCGGCACGTCCGCGATCGGGAAGTTGGAGAACACGACGTCGTACTCGTTGTCGAACTGGGCGAGGGTGACCCGGCAGTCGCCCGGAGCGGTGCGCTGCTCGGCGATGAAGGCGGCGAAGCCGCCCTCGGTGTCGGCCTTGATGGACTGCATCGATCCGCTGCGGTCGAGCAGGAAGTACAGGTGGGTGAGATCGGCTCGGGTCATGGTTCCTCCATCAAGTTGGGCACATCGGGCAGTTCGGGGTCATTGGCTCCGGCGCGGCTTGAACCGCATCGGCGCCGGGGCTGCGGCAGGTTGCCGCGGCTGACCGGTCTCGAGGTCGTACTTCGCTCGTTCGACCCCGGCGGCCGTCACGCGTCCCCGGTCGTCGGCGTACGCCGCGAGGCTGCGGGTGCGCGCCAGTCGGGGGCCGACGGCGTTCTCCGTGAGCCCGGCCTGCGCCCCTGCCCCACGCAGGGACGCCTGGCCGGTCAGCACGGCGGCTGCCATGGCCTCGTCGAGGATCTCGGTGAGCCGGTCGGCGGCTTCTCGAAGGTAGGGCAGGGCCCCGACGGAATCGCGGCCCTCCGCCTCGTCCAGCGCCCGTCGTACGACGGCCAGTGCTTCCGCGGGTGGCCCTGCCAGTGAATCGGTCATGCTCTCCATGGTGCCGCACAAACTGCGGCAACGCAAGGAGTGCGGTACCGCAGTTGGTGCGCAGATGACCGCCCGTCGTCCGCGTCCGGTAATCGGGAAGCCTTTGTGACCGTTCGTCGTTACGCTGGATACGCCTATGACGAACCATGCTGAAGACTTCTCCCTCGCGTCCGCGCTGCGCGCCACCGAGGGCTGGGACGACCCCGACAACGACACCTTCGAGTCCGGGTACGCGCCCGCCTCCGCCGACGAGCCCACCACGGGTGACCTGGACCTGGCTGCGCGCCACGAGCTGCGTCGTGTCGCCGGTCTGCGCACCGAGCTCGAGGACATCTCCGAGGTCGAGTACCGCCAGCTCCGGCTCGAGCGCGTCGTGCTCGTCGGGGTGTGGACCGAGGGCACCGTCCAGGACCACGAGAACGCCATGGCCGAGCTCGCGCTGCTCGCCGAGACCGCCGGATCCGAGGTGCTCGACGCGATCTACCAGCGCCGCCAGTCGCCCGACCCGGCGACGTACATCGGCCGCGGCAAGGTCGAGGGACTGGCCGAGATCGTGCAGGCCAGCGGCGCCGACACCGTGATCTGCGACGGCGAGCTCGCCCCCTCGCAGCTCCGCAACCTGGAGGACCGGGTCAAGGTCAAGGTCGTCGACCGGACCGCCCTGATCCTCGACATCTTCGCCCAGCACGCGAAGTCGGCCGAGGGCCAGGCGCAGGTCGAGCTGGCCCAGCTCAGCTACATGAAGCAACGGCTGCGTGGTTGGGGTGGCAACCTGTCGCGCCAGGCCGGTGGCCGCGTCGGCGCCGACGGTGCCGGTATCGGTGGCCGTGGTCCCGGTGAGACCAAGATCGAGACCGACCGCCGCCGGATCAACGACAAGATCGCCAAGCTCCGCCGCGAGCTGAAGGTGATGAAGGGGACCCGCGACACCAAGCGCCAGGAGCGCCGTCGCAACCACATCCCCTCGGTCGCGATCGCGGGCTACACCAACGCCGGCAAGTCCTCGCTGCTCAACCGGCTGACGGGTGCAGGAGTGCTCGTCGAGGACTCCCTCTTCGCGACGCTCGATCCCACCACTCGTCGTACCTCCACCGTCGACGGCCGGATCTTCACGATGAGCGACACGGTCGGGTTCGTCCGGCACCTGCCGCACCAGCTGGTCGAGGCGTTCCGCTCGACCCTGGAGGAGGTGGCCGACGCCGACCTCATCGTGCACGTCGTCGACGGCTCGCACCCCGACCCCGAGGGCCAGCTGACCGCGGTGCGCGCGGTGCTCGCCGACATCGACGCCGGTGGCGTCCCCGAACTGGTCGTCATCAACAAGATCGACGCCGCGGACCCGCTGGTCATCGACCGCCTGCTCCGCCGCGAGCCGCACTCCGTCGCGGTGTCCGCCCACACGGGTGAGGGCATCAAGGAGGCGCTCGCCCGGATCGAGGCCGACCTGCCGCGACCGCAGGTCGAGTTCTCCGCGCTGGTGCCCTATGCCCGCGGCGACCTGATCGACCGGATCCACAAGGACGGCGAGATCGCCACCATCGAGCACACCGCCGACGGCAGCCACGTCACCGGCCGCGCGAGCGAAGCGCTCGCGGGCGACCTGGCGACGTACGCCGTCTGACATCGCACCTGACGAACCTGCTGTGAGTTCGGCGAATTCGCAGCACGTTCGTCAGGTACGACGGATGATTTCGACGTGACTCGGCACCTCACCCGCCTCCGGCCCCGGCTGCTCCTCACCGTCCTGACGGTGCTGCTCGTTGCCGCCGTGAGTACGACGATCCTGGGCCGCGCAGGTGCGCGGACCGATCGCTGCGGGGAGATCGGCGAACGCGCCGAGGAGCGGGCTGCGGTCGTGACGGGGACGGGTGCCGACATCCTCGTGATCGGCGACTCCTACTCCGTCGGCGCCGGTGTCCGTGCGCGCGACTCGTGGCCGGTGCGGCTGCCCGGCCGGGTCCGGGTGGACGGGTTCTCCGGGAGCGGGTTCACGGTCGGCGCGAGCGCCTGCGGTGACGTCTCCTTCGCCACCCGCGCAGCGCTCTCGCTACGCCGGTCGACCGACCTGGTCGTCGTCGAGGGTGGCCTCAACGACTACGACCAGTCGCTGGCCGATCTCGAAGCCGGCTTCGCGCGCCTGATGCGGGTGCTCGACGGGCGGCAGGTGCTCGTCGTCGGCCCGCCGCCGGCGCCGGAGCGTCCGCGTGGGGATGTCGAGGCGGTCGACGTAGCGTTGGCCCGGCTCG
>NZ_JBMCZA010000210.1:125132-125493 GCF_048654705.1 Nocardioides sp. CPCC 206348 | reverse complement strand
CTTCGGCGACCGGGTGGCCGAACGGGTGCGGGACCTGCTCGCTCTGGCTCAGAGCTGACAGGCGCCCGCTCGGGTCAGTTCGGCGCCGTGCTCCTGGGCGACCGCCACCAGTCGCTGCGCGAGCGGTGAGAGGGCGCCACGGGTGAGCGCGTAGATCTGCCGCGGTGGCAGCGCTCCGCGCAGCGGGTGCAGCACGACCTCGTCGTCGACTTCCGGGGTGGTGATGGCCAGCAGCGGCATGATCGCGCAGCCGAGTCCGGCGCGGACCACGGACACGACGGCCTGGTTGTCCGCCGTACGGAAGACGAAGTGCGGCGCGACCCTGTGCTCGGCGAGATGCTCCTCGACCCGGCCCTGGTCG
>NZ_JBMCZA010000210.1:123348-125122 GCF_048654705.1 Nocardioides sp. CPCC 206348 | reverse complement strand
GTTGTCCGCCGTACGGAAGACGAAGTGCGGCGCGACCCCGTGCTCGGCGAGATGCTCCTCGACCCGGCCCTGGTCACAGATCGCAGGCAGCGCGACCATCGGGACTCCGTCGAGCTTCTTGAGTGTGACCGCGCCTGCCGCGAAGTCGCCGCGGCGGGCGACGAGGACGTGCTGGTCCTCGAGGATCAAGGTGCTGTCGACGCCGTCGCTGCCCGGCGCGTCGAGGAAGAGCACGTCGAGGTCGCCGGGGTCGGGAGTGTCGTCCTCGTCCTCGAACAGCCGGATGTCGCAGCCCGGGTGCTCGGAGCGGAGGCGCCCGACGACCGTGGGCAGCAGCACGTTCGTCACGGTCTGGAACGTCCCGACCTCGATCCGCCCATCCCCGGCGTGGAACCGCGCGACGTCGTCCCCGAGCGAGCGGGACCGAGCCAGGACGGAGCGGGCACCGTCCAGCACGAGTCGACCGAGCGCGGTCAGCCGAACAGGTCGTGGGCCACCGGGCCGGTCGAACACGGCCCCGCCGACAGTGCGTTCCAGCGCGGCGATCTGCTGGCTCAACGTGGACTGGGTGTAGCCGAGCCGCGCGGCCGCGCGGCCGAAGGTGCCTTCGTCGGCGATGGCGTCGAGTGCCTGGAGGTGACGGAGCTCGTACACCCGAAGCATCGTAATGAGTGATGGTCTTAATCGGAAGCAATCGCTTTTCGGAATCCTTGACCGGGCCTAGCGTCGATCACATGAACCCAGAGACCAGCTTCGACGTGAACGGCGTGACGCTCTGCGCCCAGACCTTCGGGTCCCCGGCAGACCCGGCCCTGCTGCTGATCCACGGGGCGTGCGCGTCCCTCGTGTGGTGGGAGACCGAACTCTGCGAACGCCTGGCCGCGGCCGGCCGCTTCGTGATCCGCTACGACCAGCGCGACACCGGGCGGTCGACGAGCTTCCCGGTCGGTCGGCCCGGCTATGCCATGAGTGATCTCGCCGCCGATGCCGTCGCGCTCCTGGACGCCCTCGGTGTCGAGAGCGCCCACGTCGTCGGCCGATCGATGTCCGGCGGAGTCGCGCTGTTCCTCGGCCTCGACCATCCGGAGCGGACTCGTTCGGTCACCCTGGTGACCACCACGACCGGCGAGCTGCCGATGGGTGAGCTCGACGTACCTCCGGACCCGGACCCGACCGATGACGCCGCGGTCGTGGACCACCTCGTCGAGGCCTTGCGTGCGTACGCCGGCGCCTCGCCACATTTCGACGAGGCAGCGGTCCGGGAGCTCGCCGTGACGGACATCGCGAGAACCCGCGACGTCGCGGCCACGCTCGTCAACCACTACGCGATGGACTTCGACGGTCCGCGCAACGGAGGGTTCGCCGACCTCCGCGTGCCCACCCTTGTCGTCCACGGCGAGGTCGACCCGATCTTTCCGTTGTCCCACGGCGAGGCGTTGCGGGACGCGATTCCCGGTGCCGAGCTGGTGGTCCTCTCCGGCGCCGGCCACGATGTTCCGCGTCCCACCTGGGACCAGTTCCTCGAGGCACTGGTGGAGTTCACGTCATGAAGTCGGCGATCTGGATCCCGTTGTTCGACGAGCTCGCCGACCCGCTGGTCGTGGCGCGCCTCGCAGCGGAGGCCGAGGAGGCCGGATGGAACGGGTTCTTCGTGTGGGACCACGTCCGCTGGCGTGAGCCCGTCCAGGCCGCGGCCGACCCGTGGATCACCCTCGCCGCGATCGCCACCGCCACGTCCACGCTCCGGCTGGGCCCGATGGTGACCGCGTTGCCG
>NZ_JBMCZA010000210.1:122776-123281 GCF_048654705.1 Nocardioides sp. CPCC 206348 | reverse complement strand
CTCGGCAGTGACCGGTTCGGCGGCGAGTTCTCCCGGTTCGGCGACGAGGAGGACGACCGCACCCGCGCCGGGATGCTCGACGAGTCGCTGGCGATCCTGCGCCAGGCGTGGACGGGTGAGCCGGTGCAGCACCACGGCGACCACTTCACCGTGGACGACGTCCGGTTCCTGCCGCGGCCGGTGCAACCGTCGGTACCGGTCTGGATCGCCGGGTTCCCCGGCAAGGAACGGCCGCTCCATCGAGCCGCGCGCCACGACGGGTTCGTGCCGGTCAACCTCGAGCACCCGGACCAGCTGGCCGAGGCCGTCGCGAAGATCGCCGACCTCCGCGTCGGGCAGCCGCAGGCGTCGTACGACGTCGCGGTGACGCTGGCCGCCGACGCGGACCTGGCTGCCTTCGAGGCCGCGGGGGCCACCTGGTGGCTCGCCGACTTCGATCCGCACGCGATCACCGTGGACGAGGTCCGGGCGGTCATCCGCGGCGGCGCGTTCGCCCCGTAGACCG
>NZ_JBMCZA010000210.1:122399-122737 GCF_048654705.1 Nocardioides sp. CPCC 206348 | reverse complement strand
TCGAGACGCCTGTGGAGGGGCGTCGGTGACCGTCGGCCCGACCATCTAGGGTTCTCCGGTGACCACCGACGCCGCGCAGCAGGCCAACCCCGTCCGGGAGCTGCTCGCGACCGCGGTGGCCGCGCTCGGCGGCCAGCAGCGCGACGGCCAGGTCGCGATGGCCGACGCGGTGGCGGGTGCCTTCGCGGACAAGGAGCACCTGCTCATCCAGGCGGGCACCGGCACCGGGAAGTCGCTGGGTTACCTCGTCCCCGCGCTGCTCCATGACCGGCGGGTCGTGATCGCCACGGCCACCCTGGCGCTCCAGCACCAGCTCGTCGAGCGGGACCTGCCCCGCC
>NZ_JBMCZA010000210.1:121951-122326 GCF_048654705.1 Nocardioides sp. CPCC 206348 | reverse complement strand
CGGATCCGGGAAGGTGCGCCCGACGAGCAGGGCGAGCTGATCCAGATCCCCGAGGGGACGATGGGGGCGAAGGTCCTCGAGCTGCGCAAGTGGGCCGAGAAGGCCTCCAAGGCCAAGGAGACCGGCGAACGCGACGAGGCGCCGCGGCACACCGAGAAGGAGTGGCGCCAGGTCAGCGTCTCCGCACGCGAGTGCCTCAGCGCGAGCAAGTGCGCGTACGGCGAGGAGTGCTTCGCCGAGCGCGCGAAGGAGAAGGCGCAGCGCTCGCACCTGATCATCACCAACCACTCCTTGCTAGCGATCGACGCGATCGAGGGCATCCCCATGATCCCCGAGTACGACGCCGTGGTGATTGACGAGGCGCACGAGCTCGCC
>NZ_JBMCZA010000210.1:121420-121897 GCF_048654705.1 Nocardioides sp. CPCC 206348 | reverse complement strand
GTCCGCCACGTCGAGGGCAACGAGGCCGACGACCTCGCCGACGCTGCCGACGCACTGCGCGCTGCCGTCTCCGAGGCCAGCCCCGGCCGCTTCGAGACGCTGCCCGAGGAGCTGTCCGACGCCCTCGTCCTGGTGCGCGATGCCGCCCGGGCCTGCGCGTCCGCATTCCCCAAGGCCGAGGCCGGCAGCGAGCCGGACCCGGCCTTCACCCAGGCCAAGGGCATGGTGCAGGAGGTCTTCGCGACCGCCGAGCGGATGGCGGCGTGCTCGGAGTCCGACGTGCTGTGGCGCACCGAGGGCACCGACCGGATCCCGCCGACCCTGTGCGTCGCGCCGCTGCAGGTGTGGGGCCCGATGCGCGACAAGCTGCTGACCGACAACACGGTGGTGCTGACCTCGGCGACCCTGATGCTCGGCGGCGACTTCGACTCGATCGCCACCTCGGTCGGCCTCAAGCCCAGCGAACGCTCACGCGAG